>NZ_LFVW01000232.1:0-16514 GCF_001182915.1 Kitasatospora sp. MY 5-36 | reverse complement strand
CGGCCGCGGCGCCGGTGCTGGCACCGAACAGGCCGAGCGGCAGGCCCCGGGTCTCGGGCACGGTGGCGTCCGGGCCGCCCTCCGCCGGGCCCAGCCGCCGGGCGACGGCCGTCAGCCGGCCACCCAGCAGCGCCACGTCGAACACGTTCCGCCGGTCGGGCTCCTCGGCCTCGGTGAGCAGGTCGAACAGCAGCGTGGCCAGCCCGGTGCGGTTCAGGTACTCGGCGACGTGCCGGTTGCGCGGGCTGTGCCGGCCGCTGCCGCTGCCGTGCGCGAAGACGACGACCCCGCGCGCGCCGGCCGGGACGGTCAGCCGGCCCGCGAGGCGGACCCCGGTGACGGGCAGCAGCAGCTCCCGGTCGACCCCGGCGGAGGCCCCGGGCGGGTCGCCACGGGCGGCCTCGGCCAGCAGCCGCAGCACCTCCTCGTCCTCGGTCTGCGAGAAGTCGGCGTAGAACTCGCCGATCGCGTAGAACGGGGACGGCGTGTCGACGCAGACCAGCTCGTCGGCGACCTCGTCGAGACGCTCGGCCCAGTCCGCGGGCGCGACCGGCACCGCGAGCACCACCCGGGCCGCGCCGCGCTCCCGGACGATCCGGCAGGCCGCCCGGGCGGTGGACCCGGTGGCGATGCCGTCGTCCACCACGACCACCGTCCGTCCGCGCAGGTCGGCGGGCGGCCGGTCACCCCGGTAGCGGCGGGCCCGGCGCGCCAGCTCGGTGCGCTCGCGCCGTTCCACCTCGGCCAGTTGGCCGTCCGTGACCGAGGAGAACCGGATCACCTGCTCGTTCAGCACCCGGACGCCGTCCTCGCCGATCGCCCCCATGCCCAGCTCGGGCTGGTACGGCACGCCGAGCTTGCGGATCACGCAGATGTCCAGCGGTGCGCCGAGCGCCGCGGCGACCTCGGCGGCCACCGGCACGCCGCCCCTCGGCAGCGCCACGATCACGGTGTCGGGGCCGGTCAGGTGGCCGAGCCGGGCGGCCAGCCGACGACCCGCCTCGGTGCGGTCGGCGAAGCGGGTGAAGTGGGTTCCGGTGACGTGCATGACACGGCCTCCGGTTCCACCGTACGTCGTTCCGGGCGGCTCGGGGCGGTCGCGGACGGGGGCTCCCGGGGTGCGTGCGGAGGGCGGTGCGCGGGATCGGGAGCCGCGGCCGGACCGGGGGCGCGACCGGGGTGCGACCAGGGCGGGAGCAGGGCAGGACCCTGGCGCGACCGGGGCGGGACCGGAGCGGGATCCGGCCGGGACGGGGCCGGGATCCCGGATGGGAGCGGGCTGGGAGCCGGACGGGACGACACCCCCGTGTGGCCGGGACAACGGGCGGCGCACGGTGGATCACAGAGGCGGACCGCAGCGCCCGCCCGCGACCGGAAGGAGCGCCCGTCATGTCGGGCACCGTGATCACCGACCTGCGCCGCCGAGGCGCCGTCGACCCCGGCCGCCTGCTCGCCGGGCCGCTGCGCGGCGTCGGCCTGCAACGGCTCGACCCGGGCCGGCGCACCGAGGTGGCCGCCGACGGCGTCGAGCACGCGCTCTACGTCACCGCCGGCTCCGGTCTCGCCGAACTGCCCGAGGGCGCCGTGCCCCCGAACCAGTCGAACCAGTCGGACCACCAGGACCAGCCGGAGCGTGCCGAGGCCGGCCTGCCGCTGGTCGAGGGCACCGCGATCGTGCTGCCGCTCGGCTCGCGGACCGTGCTGACCGCCGGGACGGTCGGGTTGGAGTACTTCCACGCCGTCCTCGCCGTCCCGCCCTCCTCCGAAGAAGGTGACCCCAGGTGATCGTCACCACCGACACCGGCGCGGCCATGGTCGTCATCGGCCCGAACGGCGAGCGGGCACGGATCCGCTCCCTCGCCCGGCGCCCGATGCTCGCCAGCGCCTGCGAGACCTTCGACCACCTGCGGCTGAGCCCCGGCGCCCACCACGTGCTCGCGGGCCGGCCCGACACCGAGACCGTCCTGCACGTGCTGCGCGGAGCCGCCGTCGTCGGGCAACTCTCCGACGAGACCGACCACTTGGCCTCCGTGGGGGACCTGCTGATGGCCCACCGCGGCCGCACGCTGCACCTTGAAGCCGGACCGCTCGGCGCGGAACTGCTCTGCCTGACCCTCGCCGTCCCCCGGCACACCGCCGGCGCCCGGGCCGCCCCGGCCCGCCGCCGAGCCACCCGCCGCGACCGGCCCTGACCGGCCCTGACCGGCCCTGACGGGTCCTGCCAGTCCTCGATCCGAGGAGACCCCTCGTGATACTCGTCCCCGCTGCCGTCCCCCGCACCGCGCCCGCGTTCCAGCGGCTGATCGACCCCGAGCAGCGGCCGGCCGTCCGCGCCGGACTCACCGTCGAGGCGCTGCCGCCGGGCGTCCGGGTCGAGCAACTCCCTTACGAATCCGTCGAATCGGTGACGGTGGTGCTCTCCGGTCGGCTGCTCGCGGCCGGCCGGATCCTCTCCCCGGGCGAGGCGCTGCACCACCGGCCCGGCACCTCCTACCGGCTCACCGCCGTCCGCGGCGCGCCGACCGCCGTGCTCACCGTCCGTCCCACCCCGCCCCGGGCCGTCATCCCGGCCCAGCGGTCGGGCTCCGCACCCGCCCCGAGCTGGCGGCAGGTGGAGGTGGGCACCGTACGGCTCGACCCGGTCGGTGTCTGTGGACCGTACGCGGACCGGGCCGCCGACGCCTTCCTGGTGGTCCTCTCCGGAGCCTGCTCTTTCCTCGGCGAGCTCGGTGAAGTGCCGCTGCTCCCCAGCGACTTGGTCTACGTCCGGGCGGGGGAGCGGTACGGCCTCCGGGCCGGCCGCCGCGGACCGGTCACCGCCGTCCTGGGCCGCGTCGGGACCCCCGGCGCCGCCCTGGGGCCGGAGTGGGACAGCAGGCCCATGCGCTCGGGGCAGGCCGATCCGCAGGGGTGAGAGCGCGAGGCCGGGAGGCCGCGGCGAGATGACAGTCGACAGCTGACAGAGTTCAAAATCTGTCAGCTGTCGACTGTCATCTGTTATCCGTCTGCCCGCCCGCCCGTCGCCCGTCCATCGCCGTCGGGTGCGGCGGGCGGCGGGCCGACACGCGGAGGGCTTCACGCGCACGTCACGGAAAGTCACGCGATCGCCGCTGATAGTGTCGGCCGGGTGGATGAAGAACAGCCGGTGGAACCCGCGGACCCGGCCGGAGACCCGCCCGTCCGTGTGCTGATCGTCGACGACCACCCCCTGTTCCGGGAGGGGCTCAAGGCAGCATTGGAGAGCGCCGAGGGCGTCCTCGTGGTCGCCGAAGCCGAGCGGGTCGCCGACGTTCCGGGGGCGGTCGCCCGGCACCACCCCGACGTGGTGATCATGGACCTCTCGCTGCCCGACGGCTCCGGACTGGAGGCCGTCCGGCAGCTCGCCACCCGGGAGGCGCCGCCGCCGGTGCTGATGCTGACCATGTCGGACGACGACGGGAACCTGCTCGCCGCCCTCCAGGCGGGCGCGCGCGGCTACCTGGTCAAGGGGGCCGGGCGGGAGGAGGTGCTGCACGCGGTGCGGACGGTCGCGACGGGCGGCGCGGTGTTCGGCGGCGAGGTGGCCGGGAGGATCACCGCCCTGCTGGCCGGGGCGAGGATGCGGGAGGCGGGGCAGCTCTTCCCCGAACTCACCGCCCGCGAGGCCGAGGTGCTGGGCCTGGTCGCGCGCGGGCTGGACAACCGGCGGATCGCCCGGGAGCTGGTGGTCGCGGAGAAGACCGTCCGCAACCACATCACCCACATCTTCGAGAAGCTGCACGTCGCCACGCGCGCCGAGGCGGTCGCCCGGGCCCGCGACATGGGCCTCGGCGACGGTCGGACCTCCCCGGAGCGGTGAACCGGAGCGGTGAACCGAGGGGCGCACCGGGGCGGTGAACCGAGGGGCGAACGGGGAAGGTGAACGCGGGCGGTGGGCCGGAGAAGTGAACCGGGGGTGCCGGCCCGCCGACCGGCACCCCCGGAGTCCTGCCGCTCCGCCCTACGGCCGCATCTCGTACGCGCCGGAGAGCGCCTCGACCCGCTCCCACACCCGCGCGTCCCGCGCCGGGTCGGCGACCGGGCGGCGCACGTTCGTCAGCGCCCAGGCGGCCTGCTCCTCGGTGGCCGAGGCCTTGCCGTGCAGCTCGGTGGCGTGCGCGGAGAAGTCGCGGACCAGCGCGTCGAAGATCCGGTCCAGCACGTCGCCGCCGTCCTCGGAGGCGGTCAGGCCGGTCAACTCGGCCTGCTCCAGCACCAGCTGGCCGTAGACGATCAGCGCGAACAGCTGGCCGATCTCCAGCAGGAAGTCCAGGTCCGCCTGCTGCTCCTTGCTCGGCGCGTTCTCGAGCAGCAGCGCGCAGAAGCCGTCGGCCTGCTCGCGGAAGCGGGCGACGTTGGGCAGCGCGGCGTGGCGGTCGTAGGCGGCGCGCCAGTCGTGGAAGCGGATCGCGCCGAGGCCACGGGCCGGGCCCTGCCGGAACAGGAAGTCGTCGTCGGCGGCGTCCAGGCGGCTCGGCACCGGGGCGTAGTCGGCCGGGGCGAACAGGTAGTTGCCCATGAACTTGAGGATCAGCGCCAGGTTGACGTGGACGGTGCCCTCCAGCTTCGGCAGGCCGCGGATGTCCTTCGCGGCCTTGTCGAAGTAGGTGTCCGCCTCGAAGCCCTTGGCGGCGATGACGTCCCACATCAGGTCGATGACCTTCTCGCCCTCGGTGGTGACCTTCATCTTGGTCATCGGGTTGAACAGCAGGTAGCGGCGGTCCTCGGGGGAGGCGGTGCGGAAGTAGTCCACGGCCCGCGCGCTGAACAGCTTCATCGCCACCAGGCGGACGTAGGCGTCGGTCAACTCCCGCTTGACGTGCGGGAAGTCGGTGACCCGCTTGCCGTACAGCACCCGGTTGTGGGCGTGCGTGACGGCCTCGTACATCGCGTGCTCGCAGATGCCGATCGAGGCGGTGCAGAGGTTGAACTTGCCGACGTTGACAGTGTTGAGCGCGGCGTCGAAGGCGGCCTGGCCGGTGTGCAGCACGTCCTCGGCGCGCACCGGGTAGTCCTCCAGGCGGAACTCGCTGACGTACATCTGCGCGTTCACCACGTTCTTGACCAGGTGGTACGCGTCGTGGCGGCTGTCGGCGGCGAAGAAGACGTAGCCCTCCGGGCCCTCGACGTCCGAGCGGCGGCCGAACACCGAGACCAGGCCGGCCACGTTGCCGTTGCCGATGTAGTACTTGGAGCCGGTCGCGGTGAAGCCGCCCTCGCCGTCCGGGGTGAGGATCATGTCGGTGGAGTAGATGTCCGCGCCGTGGGTGCGCTCGGAGAGGCCGAAGGCCATCACGTGGCCCTCGGCCAGCAGCTTGGCGGCGCGGGCGCGGACGGCCTCGTTCCCGCTCTGCCAGACCGGGCCCAGGCCCAGGATGGTGACCTGCCAGGTGTACCAGTAGCCGAGGCCGTAGAAGCCGAGGATCTCGTTCAGCTCGGCGATGCGGGCGGTGTCCCAGCGCTTGTCGGGGTCGGCCGAGGCGGGGGTCAGGAACTCCGCGAACAGGCCCTCCTTTGCGGCGAAGTCCAGGAAGTCGGCGTACCAGCTGCGGTCGATGTAGGTGTCGATCAGCGCCTTCTTGCCGCGGGACTCGAACCAGTCCACCGTCGCGCGCAGCAGCCGGCGGGTCGGCTCGTCGAACTGTGCGGGGTCGTAGTTGCGCGGGGTGAAGAGCATCGAGGGGCTCCCGGGGGTCGAGGGTGTGAGGAGGGGCGGGTGGCAGGGACCGGGCGTCGCCCGCCGTCCGCCGGTCGTCGGCGGTCCGCCGTCAGCCGGCGGAGGAGAGGCGGCGCAGGGTGGCGAGCACGTCGTCGAGCCAGGCGAGGGTCATCCGCTCGTACTCGATGCCGCCGCGCAGCACCACGTGCTGCAGCTGCTGCCCGGCGTCGAGCGCGGTGGCGTCGGGGAAGTCCCGCTGCTCGCCGTGCAGGTAGCGGGCGAGCAGGGCGGCATGGCCCTCGCGGTGCCGTTCGACCTCGGAGATCAGTGCGGCCGGGTCGTCGAAGGCGGCGGCCCGGATCTTGACCGCGAGCTCGTGCCGGACGGTCTCCGGTTCGACCGGTTCGCGTAGCCAGCCGGCCAGCGCGGCCCGTCCGGCCTCGGCCGCCGAGTAGACCTTCTTGTCCGGGCGTCCGTCCTGGCTGACCTCCTGCGCGGCCACCCAGCCGTCCGTCTCCATCCGCCGCAGCACCCGGTAGATCTGCTGGTGGGTGGCGGTCCAGAAGCGCCCGATCGAGCGGTCGAAGCGCCGGGCCAGCTCGTAGCCGGAGCCGGGCTGCTCCAGCAGTGAGACGAGGATCGCGTGCTCCAGTGCCATGGCCCGCATCCTGCTATGCAACGAGTTGCATAGGCAATGGCGACCCGGACGGTTGAGACGCAGGTCACCGGCGTGATCCGATGGTTATCGGTTATTCCGGACTATTGGGTGCAAATCGTTGGATAAGAGCCAGAATGGGTACGGGGCAAGCGCCTTACCGGTTCCGACCACAGGAGGTGGTATCGGTGGCAACCCATATCCCGACGACGGGCATGGAGCACCATCCGGACATCGTCGAACTGCGCGAACGCTACGAGCGGGTCACCTCGACCCCCCGCGCCCAGGGCATCGAGGCCCTGGCCGTCCTGGCCGGCCTCTTCCTGGCGGCATCGCCGTGGATCGTCGGCTTCACCGCGTACAACACCCTGACCGTGACCTGCCTGATCGTCGGGCTGGCCTACACGGCTCTGATGGCCGGCTACGGGTCGGCCTACGAACGCACCCACGCGCGGGCCTGGGCGGCCGCCGCGCTCGGTGCCTGGACGATCATCTCCCCGTGGGTCGTCTCCGGGTCCGTCGCGCACGGCAAGAACATCGTGACCTGCGTCATCGTGGGCGCCGTGATGTTCCTGCTCGGCCTCGCGGCGATCTCGATGGCGACCATGACGTCGAACGGAGCATCGATGCGGCGCGGCCGGGCCGGTCGCGCCAAGGGCTGATCTTCCCCGCAGCCCGTGACCGGGGCGCGGAGGGCGCAACCGCCCGCCGCGCCCCGGCGCACGTCCTCCGGCGAAGGCGCGGCCGGCGACCGGGACCAAGCCGTGTCACAGCCGCCGGCCGGCCCGGCCCGCTAGGGGTGCGTCATCCGCAGCACGTCCAGCGCCTCGTCCAGCTGCTCCACGGTGAGCCTGCCCTGTTCGACGTAGCCGCGCTCCAGAACCACCTGACGGATCGTCTTGCGCTCCGCCAGTGCCTGCTTGGCGACCTTCGCGGCCTCCTCGTACCCGATGTAGCGGTTCAGCGGGGTCACCACCGAGGGCGAGGACTCCGCGTACTCCCGGGCCCGTTCGACGTTGGCGGTGATGCCGTCCACCGTCCGGTCGGCCAGCAGCCGGGCGCTGTTGGCGAGCAGCCGCACCGACTCCAGGACGTTGCGGGCGAGCACCGGGAGCATCACGTTCAGCTCGAAGTTGCCGCTCGCGCCCGCCAGGGTGACCGTCGCGTCGTTGCCCACCACCTGGGCGGCGACCATCAGCACGACCTCGGGCAGCACCGGGTTCACCTTTCCCGGCATGATCGACGAACCCGGCTGGAGGTCCGGCAGGTTGATCTCGCCGAGCCCGGTGCGCGGACCGGAGCCCATCCACCGCAGGTCGTTCGCGATCTTCGTGAACCCGACCGCCACCGTGCGCAGTTGACCGCTCAGTTCGACCAGGGCGTCCCGCGCGCCCTGCGCCTCGAAGTGGTTCCTGGCCTCCGTCAGCGGCAGGTCGGTGGCGCGGGCGACCTCCGCGATGACGGCCTCCGGGAAGCCGGGCGGGGTGTTGATCCCGGTGCCCACCGCCGTGCCGCCGAGCGGGAGTTCGGCCACCCGGGGGAGGGTGGCCAGCAGCCGCTCCCGCCCGTGCCGCACCTGCGCCGCGTAGCCGCCGAACTCCTGGCCGAGCGTGACGGGCGTGGCGTCCATCAGGTGGGTGCGGCCCGACTTGACCACCCGGGCGAACTCGGCGGCCTTGCGCTCCAACGCCTCCGCGAGGTGCTCCAGCGCCGGGGCCAGGTCGTGGGTGACGGCGCCGGTGGCGGCGATGTGGATCGAGGACGGGAAGACGTCGTTGGACGACTGGCTGGCGTTGACGTGGTCGTTCGGGTGGACCGGCCGGCCCAGCCGCTCCCCGGCCAGGGTGGCGATCACCTCGTTGGTGTTCATGTTGGACGAGGTGCCCGAGCCGGTCTGGAACACGTCCACCGGGAACTGGTCGTCCCAGCGCCCCTCCGCGACCTCCTCGGCCGCCGCCGCGATCGCCTCCGCCGTCTCCTCGTCCAGCACCCCGAGCCGGGCGTTCACCCGGGCGGCTGCCGCCTTGATCCGGGCCAGCGCGGCGATGTGCGCCCGCTCCAGCCGCTGACCGGACACCGGGAAGTTCTCCACCGCCCGCTGCGTCTGCGCCTGCCACTTCGCGTCGGCCGGCACCCGGACCTCGCCCATCGAGTCGTGCTCGATCCGGTACTCCTGCGGCTTCTCCTGCTGGCCACCCATCGCGCGCTGCACCTCCTGTACGGGCCCGACCGGGCCCGGAACGGATCTCCGATCACCACAGCCGCGAGCGGGGCCCGGGTATTTCCGGTGGGGGTGACCCGGTTCCGGTTCTGGTCCCGGTTCGGGCCCGGCGCCTACTGCCGGGGCAGGCCGGTACGGGCCACCTCGGCGCGGACCAGCTCGCCCGGGGCGGTACCGGCCTGGGCGACGAGGCCGCCGCCCGGGGCCCAGACGCCGGAGCCGCCCGAGCTGTCCGGGTACTCGCCGGTGGCCCCGGCGCAGGTCGCGAGCACGCACCACACCCCGTGGGCGGCGGTCCGGTCGCGGACGTGGCCGTCCCGGCGCTCGGCCTGGGCGGCGCCGGGCCCGTAGAGGGTGGAGGCGACGTAGGCGTCGATGCCGAGCGCGGCGGTCTCCTCGGCGTGCGTCGGATCGGCGGCGTCCGCGCAGACGGCGAGGCCGAGCCGCAGACCGTCCAGCTCCAGGACGACGGGCTTCCCGCCAGGGGTGAAGCGCTCGACCTCGGCGCCGTGCAGGCGCATCTTCCGGTAGACGACCTCGGCGCCCTCCCCGGTGACCGCCAGCGTGGCGATGGACTCGCGCCCGTCGGCCTCGACCGCCGGCGCCCCGACCAGGGCGACGGCGCCGGCCGTGGCGCAGGCCGCCACCAGCGGTGCGAGCCGGGCGTCCGCCGGGTCGACGGCCGGTGCGGCCAGGTCGTAGCCGGTCAGCGACAGCTCGGGGAACACCACCAGCCGGGTGCCCGCCTCCCGTACCGCCTCGGCGTGCAGGGCCACGTTCTCGGACACGGTGTCCGGACGGCCGGCGGCGGCGCAGACGGGCTGGGCGACGGCGACCGTCAGCGGCCCGGGCACGGGACGCGCGGGCACGGGCGGGTTCGCGGACGAGGGCATGGCGGGGCCTCCGGCGGGCGGGGTGGGGTGATCGCGATCAACCTATGCGCCCGCCGAGGAGCCGGGCAACAGAGTCCGGACGAGGAGCTGTGCAGGTGGACGGGGTTCCCGGGGCGGATCGGACCGATCTCACTCGAAGGAGTGAGATCCCCGGCGGGTGCTTCAAACGGCCGTACGCCCCTCCATACGCTCCAGACCGGGCCGGGCGGACTCCGGCCGGACCCGGATCGCCGCAGCTCGGCCCGGGGGGACCAGCGCGAAGGGGCGGACGGACGGATGACCACAGGACACGGCCCGAGGGGCGGAACGGGTGACGGGGCGACACCGGAGGGGATGACCCCCATGAATACCCGCATGAACGCCCAGGTGGACGCCGCTGCGGACGCCCCGACGGAGGCCTCCGCGGGCGCCCGGGCGCAGGCCCCGGCGAGAGCCTCGTCGACGGCCCCGGCGGGCCCCGCGGGCACGCGGAGGAGCACCACCGACGGCCTCACCCGCCGACAGCTGCTGGGCGCGTCGGCGGTGCTCGGCGGCGCGGCCTGGCTGCTGCGCGGCACCGTCGGCCCGGACAGCGCCGAGGCCGCCGGGCCCGTACCGCCCGGGCTGCCCGCCGGCACCGAGCTCTACCAGCGGGTCTTCCAGAACTGGTCCGGCGAGATCCGCACCGACCAGCTGTGGACCTGCGCGCCGCGCACCCCCGAGGAGGTCCCGGCCCTCGCCGACTGGGCGCACGCCAACGGCTGGCGGCTGCGCGCCTCCGGCTACCGGCACACCTGGGCGCCGCTCACCGTCGCCGCCGGGACCCCGGAGAGCGCCCGGGTCCTGCTCGTGGACACCAGCCGGTACCTCACCGCCATCAGCGCCGACTCGCCCGGCACCGTCCGGGTGCAGACCGGCGCCACCATGGAGGCCCTGCTCGCGCACCTGGCCCAGCGCGGCCTGGGCCTGACCGCCTGCCCGGCCCCCGGCGAGCTCACCGTCGGCGGCGTGCTCGCCATCGGCGGCCACGGCACCGCCACCACGGCGGTCGGGGAGGCGCGGCCGGAGGGGCACGGCTACGGCTCGGTCAGCAACCAGGTCGTCCGGCTCACCGCCGTCGTCCTCGACCCGGCCACCGGCCGCTACACGCTGCGCACCTTCGACCGCTCCGAGGCCGACAGCGCCGCCTTCCTGGTGCACCTGGGCCGCGCCTTCCTCACCGAGGTGGTGCTGCGGGCCGGTGCCGACCGCCCGTTGCGCTGCGTCAGCCGGCTCGACATCCCGGCGAGCGAGCTCTTCGCCCGCCCGGGCAGCGGCAGCGGCACCGGGACCGGCGGCGGGCTCGGCGGAGTGCTCGGGGGAGTGCTGGGCGGCGTCCTCGGCGGCGGGAGCGGCCCGCGCACGCTCGCCGAGTTCGTGGACCGCGACGGCCGGGTCGAGGCGATCTGGTTCGCCTACACCGAGTACCCCTGGCTCAAGACCTGGAGCGTCACCCCGAACAAGCCGCTCGGCTCCCTCTCCGTCGACCGCCCCTACAACTACCCCTTCTCGGACAGCATTCCGGAGCCGGTCGCCCGGCTCGCCGGGGAGATCGTCGCCGGCGCCTGGGCATCGGCCCCGCTGTTCGGCCAACTCCAGTACCTGGTCGCGAAGGTGGGGCTCACCGGCGACATCACGGACATCCTGCTCTCCGGCGACCTGCTGCGCCGGCTGCTCAGCGGCGAGGTGCTCACCCACCTGCTCGCCGGCGGACTGCACTCCGACCTCTGGGGCCCTTCCCGTGCCCTGCTCCAGTACGTCCGCCCGACCACCCTGCGGGTCACCGCCAACGGCTACGCGGTCCTCACCAAGCGCGCCGACCTCCAGTGGGTGGTGAGCGAATTCGCCGCCTACTACCGGGAGTTGCTCGCCGCCTACCAGGCCCGGGGCGAGTTCCCGGTGAACGGCGCGGTGGAGATCCGGGTCACCGGCCTGGACGACCCGGCCGCCTCCGGCGTCCCCGGCGCCCGGCCCCCGCTGCTGTCCGCACTGCGCCCGCGCGCCGACCGTCCCGAGTGGGACACGGCGGTCTGGCTGGACGTCCTGGCCTTCCCCGGCACCCCCGGACTGGAGCGCTTCGCCCGGGAGTTGGAGCAGTGGCTGCTGCGCACCTTCGGCGGCACCCGGGCGGGCCTGCGGGTCGAGTGGTCCAAGGGCTGGGCCTACACCGACGCCGCCGCCTGGTCCGACCCGGACATGATCGGCCGGGCCATCCCCGACAGTCTGCGGGCCGGCGGCGGACCCGGCTGGGACGAGGCGGTCGCCGTCCTGGACCGCCACGACCCGCACCGGGTGTTCGGAAACCCCTTCCTGGACGGGCTGTTGAAGTAGTCCGTGCCCGTAAGGGGGAATGCTGACTGGTCGTCAGATGTGTTCCATGACGATCACCGCGAGGGTGTCCGGGGCCAGGGCGCGGAACACGTGCGGAGCGTCGCCCGGGTAGCTCACGTAGTCGCCCGGGCCCAGCTCCACCGGCGCCTCCGTCGGCCCGACCAGCGCCCGCCCGGCACCGATCAGCACGTGCTCGACGGTGCCGGGCATGTGCGGGTCGGAGGCCCTGGTCTCGCCCGGCTGCGCCTCGATCCGGTAGATGTCGCGCCGGGCGTTGGGCGGGCAGGAGGAGAGCACGGTGGCGGCGTAGTCGGCACGCTCGGAGTGGGTCACCGGGCCCTCGCCGACCCGGATCACCTTGACCACCGGGCGCGGCGGGTCGACCAGCCGGCTGAACGGCACGTTCAGTGCGACCCCGAGTGCCCAGAGCGTCTCCACGCTGGGGTTGCCCGCGCCCGACTCCAGCTGGGACAGGGTGGACTTGGCGATGCCCGCACGCCGGGCCAGCTCGGCCATCGACAGGCCGCTGCGCTCGCGCTCGCGCCGGATCGCGGCGGCGATCTGGCCGATCAGCTCGGTGCCGTTCCCGTTGCCGTTGCCGCCGCCGGGGCGGTTGCCGGTGCCGCCGTCGGGGCCCGTGGCCGGGGTGGTCTGGTCACTCATGCTCGCCACTCACGCTTCCTCCTGGCCCCTTCCACGTCCACGGCTCCCGGTGCGGCCGATGCCGCCGTTCATGCTGCCACGGTCGGTCGCGCCGACCGTACCGACCGCGTCGGCCATCGTTCGCCAGATCGGTCCGCCTGTTCGCCTTGACGAACGAGGCTGGAGCGGTTCACTCTAATGAACATGCGTTCGCTACTCCGAACACTGGAGCGCGCCACCCTCCGGGACGTCGCTCTGGTCTGCCTGGCCGATGCCCTCGTCGGCGCCTCCTTCGGCGCGATCAGCGTCTCCGGCGGTCTGCCGCTCTGGGTGCCGGTCGCCCTCTCCGTCCTGGTGTTCGCGGGCGGCTCCCAGTTCGCGGCGGTCGGCGTGGTGCTCTCCGGCGGCGGCGCCCTCGCCGCGGTCGCCACCGGGCTGGTGCTCAACGCCCGGCTGCTGCCCTTCGGCTTCACCGTGGCCGATGTGCTCGACGGCCCCTGGTGGCGGCGCCTGCTGGGCGCGCAGCTGCTCACCGACGAGACCGCCGCCTTCGCCCTGCAGCAGAACGAGCCGCGCCGGCGCCGGGCCGTGTACTGGCTCTGCGGGATCGCGCTGTTCGTGGTCTGGAACGTCTCGGTGCTGCTCGGCGCGCTCGCGGGCGGGCTGCTCGGCGACACGGACGCGCTCGGCCTGGACGCCGCCTTCCCGGCGGTGCTGCTCGCCCTCGTCCTGCCCTCGCTCGTGGACCGCCGCATCCGTACGGCGGCGCTGGTGGGAGCGGTGGTCGCGGTCGCCGCCACGCCGTTCGTCCCGGCCGGGCTGCCGGTGCTGCTGGCCCTCGTCGGGCTGCTGTTCGCCGGACGGCCGGCGGCGGGGGAGGCGGCCCGGAGTGCCGCGGACGAGCAGAACGTGGAGAACGCGGTGGGCGGGGAGAGTGCCGTGAAGAGCGAGAAGGAGACGGTTCGATGATGCCGCTGTACGCCGTTCTGCTGCTCGCGGCCGGAACGTACGCCTACCGGCTCGCCGGGCCGCTGCTCGCCGGCCGGCTCGCCCTCTCGGAGCGACTGCGGCACCTGCTGGCCGTCGCGGCGACGGTGCTGCTCGTGGCCCTGGTCGCGACCGGGGCGCTGACCCAGGGGCACGGCTTCGCGGGGTGGGCCCGCCCGGCGGGCGTGCTGGCCGCAGGGGTGCTCGCGCTGCGCCGGGCACCGTTCCCGGTGGTGGTGGTCGCCGGTGCGGCGACGACGGCGGTGCTGCGGCTCTGCGGGGTGGGGTGACGGCTGACAACTGACAGAGTTTGAAATCTGTTATCTGTTATCTGTTATCTGTTATCTGTTATCTGTCGGCTGTCATCTGTTCGCTGTCACCCGCCCTCCGCGTCCCCCTCGGCCAGGCGCTCCGCTTGGACCTCCGGCCGCTCGCTGTCCCACAGCAGCTCCCACACCTTGAACACGCAGTGGTAGTCGCGCATGCTCCCCTGCGAGACCAGCAGGTAGGTGTCCCCGTCGCGGAGCAGCGTCCGCCGCCGGCTGTTGAACGGGTGCTGCGGGGTGTAGGAGGGGACGAGTCGCTTCAGCTCCTCGACGGCCTCCTCACGGCTGCCCTCGACCTCGGCGAGCACCTTGCTGCCCCAGGTCCGGTCGTGCCCGGTGCCCACCGTCTCCTCCACGACCAGCGCCCAACGTGCCATGCCCTGCTCCCGTTCCGTTCCGATCCGCTGTGTTCCTCGGCCCGCCCGGCCCGCTTCGCCCGCCCGGCCCGTCGACCCGTCAGCGCGTCGGCGACTTGAAGAAGATGGTGGTCGGCCGGAGCACGCCCGCCGGGTCGGCCGCGAAGTCCGGCACCGAGCCGACCCGGGTCCAGCCCGCCCCCTCGTAGAGCCGCTCCGCCGGGCTCCCGGTCTCGGTGTCCAGTACCAGCAGCCGGATGCCCAGCTCCACCGCCCGTTCTTCCAGGGCCGTCAGCAGCCGTCCCGCCAGCCGGTGCCCGCGATCGGCGGGGTGCACCATCAGCTTGGCCACCTCGCCCCGGTGGCGGCCGTTCGCGGTGGTGGCGGGCCGCAGCTGCACCGTGCCGGCCAGCCGTCCGTCGGCCCGGTTCCGGGCGGTCCACAGCACCAGCCGGCCGGCCGCGAGGTCCGGGCCGAGCGCCCGCCACCACGTCCTGGCCTCGGCGGGCGCCAGCGGGGCGAGGAACCCGATCGAGGCGCCGCCGTGCACGGTCTCCACCAGGAGCCCGGCGAACTCCTCCGCCGAGTCGTCCAGCTCCTGGGCCGTCACCTCGCCGATCACGTACGCACCGTCGGACATGTCGCCATCCTCACTCGTTCGCGCCCGCCCACCGCTCGGCCGGGTGCGCGATACTCGCCGGTATTCCGCTGGTATTCCGCCGAGAGTACAAGGAGCTTCGATGACGAAGCCGACCCGGATCGACCCGTCCGACCTGCTCGCCGTCGGCGACCTGCTCTCGGACGAGGAGCGGCTGATCCGCGACACCGTCCGCCGGTTCACCGAGGAGCACATCCGCCCGCACATCGGCGACTGGTTCGAGCGCGGGGTCTTCCCGGTCCGCGAGCTGGCCCCCGAGCTCGGCGCCCTGGGCGTGCTCGGCATGCACCTCGACGGCTACGGCTGCGCGGGCGCCGACGCGGTGGCGTACGGGGTGGCCTGCATGGAGCTGGAGGCGGCCGACTCCGGGCTGCGCAGCTTCGTCTCCGTCCAGGGCTCGCTCGCCATGCGTTCGATCCACGCCTTCGGCTCCGAGGAGCAGAAGCAGCGCTGGCTGCCCGGCATGGCCGCCGGTGAACTGATCGGCTGCTTCGGCCTCACCGAGCCGGACTTCGGCTCCGACCCCGCCAACATGCGGACCCGGGCGGTGCGCAAGGGCGGTGAGGGCGGCGACTGGGTGCTGTCCGGCAGCAAGATGTGGATCACCAACGGCAGCATCGCCGACGTCGCCGTGGTCTGGGCGCAAACCGAGGAGGGCGTGCGCGGCTTCCTGGTCGAGCGCGGCACCCGCGGCCTGACCGCCACCGACGTGCACGGCAAGCTCTCGCTGCGCGCCTCCGTCACCAGCGAGCTGGCCTTCGACGAGGTGGTGCTGCCCGCCGACGCCGTGCTGCCCGGGGTGGTCGGCCTGCGCGGCCCGCTCTCCTCCCTCAACGAGGCCCGCTACGGCATCCTCTGGGGCACCGTCGGAGCCGCCCGCGACTGCTACACCGCCGCCCTGGACTACGCCAAGAGCCGGATCCAGTTCGACCGCCCGATCGCGGGCTTCCAGCTGACCCAGCAGAAGCTGGTCGAGATGATGCTGGAGGTCGAGAAGGCCTACCTGGTCGCCCTGCGGATCGGCCGGCTCAAGGAGCAGGGCGCGGCCCGCCCGCCGCACATCAGCTTCGGCAAGCTCAACAACGTCCGCACCGCGCTGGAGATCGCCCGCAGCGCCCGGACCGTCCTCGGCGCCAACGGCATCACCACCGAGTACCCGGTGCTGCGGCACGCCAACAACCTGGAGTCGGTGCTCACCTACGAGGGCACCAGTGAGATCCACACCCTGGTCCTCGGTGAGGCCATCACCGGCGAGTCCGCCTACCGCTGACGGGCCGCCGCCCGCCCTTCCCGGCCCGGGAAAACCGGTGGCCGGGCCCGTCGCGGCCCGGCTACCGTCCCTGCCATGACCAGCCAGTACGTCCCGACGCGGCCCCCGACCACCACCCTCTGGCGCCCCACCGGCCCGGAGGAGCTGGCCCTGGTCGAGGCCGCCGACCGGCGCGCCTGGCCGCCCCGCCTGCCCGAGCAGCCGATCTTCTACCCCGTCCTCAACGAGGACTACGCGATCCGGATCGCCCGGGACTGGAACGTGCCCGCCTCCGGCGTCGGCTACGTCACCCGCTTCGAGGTCGACACCGCCTTCCTCGCCCGCTACCCCGTCCAGCGGGCGGGCGGCCGGACGATCCTCGAACTCTGGGTGCCCGCCGAGGAGTTGGCCGAGTTCAACCGGCACATCGTCGGCCGCATCGAGGTGGTCCACGAGTTCCGCCCGCAGTCGTGACCCGCCCCGCCGCCGGCAGCCCCGACC
>NZ_LFVW01000231.1:0-16517 GCF_001182915.1 Kitasatospora sp. MY 5-36 | reverse complement strand
GGGACTATCAGGATTCCGGTGTACGGCACCCGTTTGGTCTAGGTGTTGATCTTGTTGTCGGGTGTGGGCCGGTTGGCTCACACCCGTCCGGCTGACAGGCGTCCGTCGAAGGCGATGTCGAAGGCGTTGAGCGCGCCGAGCCAGCGGTTGCTCCAGCGTTGGCGGCCTCGTCCGGTGGGGTCGAGGGCCAGGGTCGCCAGGTAGAGCCGCTTGAGGGCGGCCTGCTCGTTCGGGAAGTGGCCGCAGGCGCTGGCGGCCCGGCGGTAGCGGGAGTTGAGGCTCTCGATGGCGTTGGTGGTGCAGATGATCTTTCGGATCTCGGTGTCGAAGCCGAGGAAGGGGACCATCTCGGGCCAGGCCCTCTCCCACAGTCGCACCACCGCCGGGTAGTTCGCCTCCCAAGCGGCCGTGAACTCGGCGAAGCGGTCCAGGGCCGCGGCCTCGCCTGGTGCGGTGTAGCCGGGTTTGAGGTCTCGGGCCACCGCTGCCCAGTCCCGCTTGGCGGTGTAGCGGAAAGTGTTCCGCAGCAGGTGGACGATGCACGTCTGGACCACGGTCTGCGGCCAGACCTGGGCGACGGCGTCGGGCAGCCCGGTCAGGCCGTCGCAGACCAGGATCAGGCAGTCCTTGACACCTCTGTTCCTGATCTCGGTCAGGACGGACTGCCAGTACTTCGCGCCCTCGCCGCCGCCGGTGGTCCACAGGCCCAGGATGTCGCGGTAGCCGTCGGCCGTGACACCCAGGACCACATAGACGGGCCGGTTGGCGACCTGCCCGTCGCGGACCTTGATGTTCACGGCGTCGACGAACAGGACCGGGTAGACCTCGTCCAACGGACGGCTTCGCCAGTCGGCCATGCCCTCCAGGACCCGGTCGGTGATCGTGGAGACGGTCTCCTTGCTCGTCGCCATGCCGTAGACCTCGGCCAGGTGAGCGACGATCTCACCCGAGGTCAGGCCCTTCGCGGTGAGCGAGACGACCAGGTTGTCCAGTCCCTCGGTGCGACGCGAATGCCTCGGCACCACCTTGGGCTCAAAAGTCCCGGCCCGGTCCCGCGGGACCTCGACGGTGACCGGGCCGGCCTCGGTCATCACCGTCTTCGAGCGGTAGCCGTTGCGGGCGTTGCCGCCCTTGCGGGCACTGCGGCCCGTCCCCGCGGTGGCGGCCAGGTGCTCGTCCATCTCGGCTTCCAGCGCCTCCTGGAGCAGGTGCCGGGTCAGCTGCTGCAGCAGTCCGCCCTCGCCCAGCAGCTGCATCCCGCCGGCCCTGGCCTGCTCGGCCGCCAGCTCGGCGACCGACGCCACCACATCCGACCCGCCGGTGTTCTTCCTCGGACCCATGTCCAAGGCATCGGCCACCCCCGCCTCCGACGAAACCCTCCCATCCGAAGCCGACCCAATCCAGTGATCCGTCAGCGAGCTCATCAGCGACTCCCTTGAGCAGGGTGTCCACCGAAATTCTGATACTCCCGTACAGCTCGAACGCCGCACCGGGTGCCGCGCTGTAGGCGCCCGGGTCGACGGAGCTGCGCGTCAGTGATCCCACGATGAGCGAGAGCTTGTCCGGTTCGGCCAGCGCCTCTGACCTTGCGCCAGGTCTGACGACAGCTCCAGCTCCGCGGCGGCCTCCGGCAGGTGCGGTTCGGCGAGGGGGAGTGCCTCGATGAGACGCAGCCCGATCGCCTTGGCCTGGACCGACGACCAGGACGTCTCGATGAGCAGGCCCGATTTGACCATGAAGGCTGTGAGCCACCGCACCTTGTCCTTGTTCAAGTCAGGAACCACCAGAATTGGCAGCCGGGCCACGCAACGCTGCAAGCGGGAGGACGTACTCCTTCGCCAGGCGCGCGAGGTGCAGCGGAAGAGGGTAGCCCAGCGGCGGATAGTCGTCGTGGTAACGGAGTTGGTGGGTGAGGGTGGCCCAGTCGAGGGGATTGTCCGGCTGTCCGGACGAGGTGCGACAACCGAGGACCGTGACTTCCAGAAGTTTGGGGTTCCAAGCCGTCGCTCCGGGCACCGTCCGACCTCCCGGGGCCGGAGTGAGCTTCATCAAGCCCTTGGGCCGTGCCGCGCTGGGCGGAGTACTCGTCGTACTGGCGAAGACGCGGTTGTCCGGATCGTCCGACGACGCCCAGACGCCTTCCGAAAAACCGATCCCGGAGGCACCATCGTGGGCGTACCACTCGGGTACTTCGTCCCGGCCGTTATCGTCCCGGACCAAGACCATCCGCAGGTCCTCGCCGTATAGCGAGAGGCGCTGCGCGGGCCCGGAGCCGAAGGCGAGTACGTCGCGGCGGAGCCTACCGTTGCGCAGATGCGGCCAGCACTGCCTGAGGTTGCCCGAGTTGGCCAGCACCAGGGTCGGCCGGTCACGCAGCCGGAAGAGCACCGTACGGATCTCGCGTTCCAGATCGGTGAACGGTTCCGCGGCGGTCCCCGCGAGGGAGAGCAGCATGCTCGGGTAGGGCACCCATTCGGCCCGCTCGGCGTCCCAGCCCTCGACCGTTCCCGAGCCGGCGTCCGTACGCACGCGGACCGCGACCAGACGACGGGCCGAGCTCCGGGTGGGTCCGTCCTTCGTGCAGCGGACCAGCCAGAGCGCGACGTACTGCAGGTTCTTCGGGATGTCGTCGCCCGCCCGGTGAGCGGGCGGGCTGACCGCGCCGAGCTGCCGGCAGGCATCCAGCCAGGTCCAGTTCGCCCTGTGCTCCAGGTCGGCGGCCCCTGGTCCCGGCACGTTGATGAACTGGGTGAGCCGCCCCTGGCGTGCGTGGGCCACACGCAGCGCATGCTTGGGGTCGGAATCGGGGGCCGAGGCGAAGGTCTCCTTCCCCGCGATCTCAGCGATCACGAGGCCGACCCCCTCCCCCTTCCACGGCTCAGCCCCCTCCACCAGGGCGCAGCGCTCCTCGACAGCCTCCGCCAGACGGACGGCGGCCGGGCGCCTACGGTCGCCGGAGAGGACAAGGGCGCTCGCCAGTGCCCCGGCCTGCCTGGTCCTGATCCTGATCCTGATGCCTTCGGCGGTCCAACCGGTCGTGCCGCCCTCATCCGTCCGGCACCCAGGTGTGAGGCCGATGACCGTCGGGAGGGAGGCGAGCAGGGCGTCCCTGGTCTGCGGCGACTGCCAGAGGACCTCCACATCCAGCGGTCGGCCCCCGAGGGCCAGGACCAGCGCCGCCCGGCGGCCCAGGGCCTGCTTCGCGTCCCTGGTTTCCCGCTCACCAGTTCGCGCCGACCTGGGCAGCAGTGCGGGTGTGTTCCGCCGTGTGACCCGGCAGAGGTCCGGCACCCTGCGCAGGACCGGACTCAGCACCTGCTCGATCCAGGCGTCCAGTCCTGCCCTCTCACGGGGCATCAGACCGGCGCCGACCCCATGCGGGCCGAGGACCGGATGGTGGACGATTCCGGCGGCCACGCCCTGTTCGCCGTTGAGCCACTTCTCCGGAAGACCGAACAGCTCCTCCGGCTCAGGGTACCGCGTTGTGAGGTCCAGATCTGGAAGGAGCTTCGCGGGGCTGCTCCGCTTCCAGCCGACGCTTTTCGAACTCCGTTCGTATCCGAGGGTGTTGACCATCAGGCGGTAACCCCGGTCGGGCCCCTCGTGCCAGGGGGGCGGACTGTCGAGCAGGACGGTGGCCCCGCCCAGCTTCCAGCGGGGAATGTCCAGCCGGGTGGCCCAGCGGCGCACCCCCGTGGCCACGTGGACCCGGAAATGCTCGCCGAACGGCGTGGTGTGCACGGTGACGGTCAGGTGGGCCGAGTAGTACCAGGTCTGCTTCCGGTGCTCGTACTGCAGCGGCGGCCAGGAGACCAGGTCGACACCGCCGGTGCCGGAACTGACGACCCGGAAGTGGAGGTTACGGCCTCCGGACTGAAACGGAGTGCCAGCCAACCGGAAGGCCACGGCCTCGGGGAGCAGGTGGTACAGCCTCGCTGCGGGCTCCGCGGTGCCACCGCCGGACACGGTCGTCTCGGTGAGGTCGACGCGTTCGACGTCCCACTCCGGCAGGAGGGGGGCCTCGGGCTCGTTGTCAGCCAGCAGCAACTGCTCCAGGCCGGCCGCGCCGTCCTCATCACCGGAGAGGGTCTCGGCCCAGGTGCCGATCAACGGTGCGAGCACCTCCCTCGGGACCGGCTCGCGTGCGTAGAGCCAGGGAAGGGGACCGTCGGCTCCGGCAGTGCGACCGGTCGCCAGCACACCCGGCGCCCAGGCCCGGAGCAGCGCGTGAAGCCGTCCCGTCGGAAGGTGCGGCCGGTGAGCACCGTGCGCCCCCTGCTGTCGGTGCGTCACCTCCTTCCACAGGTCATCACCAAGCCGAAGGACGTGCAGTTCCTGCTCCCAGGAACCGCGCCCGGGATCGGGCTCGTAGGCGACGGGGCGAATGGCGTGGTACACGGCAATACTCCTCTGGTGGGGATGGGAAGCGGATCGGCGCCGGCCGACTGCCCCTCAGGTAGCGGGCAGTGGCTGGGCTAGGCAGCGACCGAGCATGTGCCACAGCGGTCCGTAGAGGGCCCGGACGATGAACTCCTCGTCGGCCGGAGTCTCACCGTCCCGGAAGTACGGTGCGAGGACTCCGAGAATGCTGTGCAGCAGGCTGGACTCGACGGTGTCCTCCGTTGGCGGGCAGGAGGTCCGGTTCGGCGCGAAGGCAGCGTCGACAAAGACCACCCTGGCTGGGACACCCCCGCGCACGAGCCGGCCGATCACCTGCCAGATCAACACCAGGAGGTCCCAGGTGACCTGCGTGCGGTCGGCCTTGAGCCGGCTCCATGCCGTGGATCGTCGCACCACGTGGTACCAGTAGGACCTGGCCTTCCGGCGGACCGCCTCGACGCCTTCCTCCAGACTGCTTCCGCTACGCACCCAGGCGCCGAACCGGCCGTCGCCCTGGGCCCGGACGATCCAGTCGTTGACCGCGTGCACCGCCAGTGACAGGTCATCCGGGTGCGGATTCGGACGGACGAGGAAGTAGACCGATCCGATGGCCGCCTCGTCCCGGAGGTTGAGGATGTTGTGGCCCCGCTCCACCGAGAGGAGCGGGGCCACCAAGATGTCTGCCCGCAGGTCACACAGACGTTCGACGTCGCCCCGTCGCAGTGTCCGGGCGCGTAGCGCGGGCGATCCCCCCTCCGCTTCCTCGATCACCTCGTCGTCCGAGACGAGGCACAGCACCCTGTCGCGCCAGCGCTCGTTCAGGTTGTGCAGGGTGTCCGCCACCAGCCGTGCTTCGCGGTAGCTGCCCACCAGCAACAGGATCTGATCACGCCCCTGCGGGAGGGACAGCAGTTCCTGCTCCAGCGGCCCGCCTTCCGCAGCCTCCTCCGCTCCTGCACCGAGCCAGGTCACGATTCGGCGCAGCCTCTCCGGCCGTTCGTCCGTGTCACTGCCCGACACGCGCAGGCTCCCCGGCTCGTCGGGGACGAACTCGAAGCGCATCTCGCTCTCCTCGGCAATCCGCTCCATCACCTCCGAGGGTGGTTCGATCACCACGCCGACCGGCACCTGTACGTGGTAACGGCTGGACTCCCCCGCCCAACTGCTGCCCGACAACAGCAGTACATGGGCACCGGGCCGACGGTCCACCGAAGCCAGAGCGGGCATCGCCCGGAGCAGTTCACGCCCCACTCCGGTGCACCGGAAGAAGGTCAACTCACCGTTGCGAACACCCTCACCATCCTCCCCGCGGACCACGAACTGGAAGCCGAGCACGTTGCCCATCGGTGCCTCCGGCACCATCGGGGCGTAGTCGGTCGGCCGCCGGTACATCTCGCTGAATCCGAGGCCCAGAGCGGACTCCACCCTGGGCCACATGGTGTTGATCAGGGCCAGGCGCGGCTCCAGAGCAGCAAGCAGAAGGGTCAGCTCGAAGCGGTCGGCCACGCTCTCGCGCCACTCACCGGGGGTCTGCGGCGGCGGGGCCTGCTTCCCGACCCGCTTGCCGCCACGCTGCCGTTCCAGCCGCGTCCCCTCCTTCACCTGCCATGCGGCGAAGAGTTCCTGGTACTCCTCTTGCTTCTGGGCCATGAATGCTGCGTCAAGCAGCAGCAGAGAGTCGACGACCGCCAGCAGCCGGGTCCGCGTCCGCTCCGGATTCCCGGTGTTCAGCAACTCGTTGAGCAGCACGGTGAGGTGGGAGAAGTCAACATCCGACTGCTTCCCGCGATCGGCGAACGGATCGTCTCGAAATGCCTCCAGCATGCGCTGCCGCTGCTCGGACAGGCCATGGTGCGGATGGCAGGCCCCCGCGTCCTCGGGCACCGGGAAGCGTTCGTCAAGGATGCTCGCCTGAAGTGTCCACGCGCTGAAGTAGCCACGCCCCACCCACCGGCGCAGCGGGTACCGGACGACCAGCATGGCGTGCAGCAGATCGGTCGCCGTCACCGCGGTGTTGAGCGCTGCGCAGAAGAGCGCCACATCACGGTCCGACAGCTGGGTGCGGCCGCTCGCGGCGAGTTCGCGGACCTTGTGCCGACTCAGCAAGTCGATCAACCCCCGGTCCTCGTCGGCGGCCAGCAGCACCGCGGGGGCGAAGATCTGGTCAAGGTGCATCTGAACCCGGTCTGCCTCGTCGATGATCACTAGATCACTACGCCGACACGCCAGTTCCAGGTAGCGGATGCTTTCACCGTTCTGCGGCTTCGGTGGTGCCGAGTCGATCAGGCTCGACAGGGTGGCGACCCAGATGTCCGCGCCGACCAAAGCGCGCGAAGCATGGTGCCTGGGGCAGGCGGACCAATAGGGGCAGGCCAAGCCCTGTTTCTGCCACTCGGAGGACCCGGATCGCCTACTCCTGCGCTGCTGCGGATCGGCCGGCGGACGCAGTCGGCTGCACGGCGCTTCTCCGAAAGCGGGCTGGTCCCCGCCGCGCAGTCGGAGGTTCAACACGCAGGAGGTCCCCAAGTAGGCGAAGGCCGGGTCGTCGTGCGCCAGCAGCCGGTGCTCTCCCCGGCCGGCCAGCCTGCGGTGCAATCGCTGGGCGTGCCGCTCCCGCCCCGACGATCCGAGGACAGGGGCGGCCGCATCGCCGGTGTACCGGTTGTAGAGCTCGACCAGTTTCAGCACCTCGGCCACGTCGGGGACCACCACGGTGGTCCGCCGCCCCTTCCCGGCCAGGTGAACCGCGATGATGTCCCGCAGTGTGCTCTTGCCCGCTCCCACGATGCCGAGCAGGTGCTGGATCCCTTCCACCGTGAACTCGTCCGATTTCCGGAAGGCGCCGAACTCCGCCGTGGACATCTCGAACGCACGGAGCCGGCCCGCCCAGGTCGATTCGCCTACCTCACCGTGGAGGCGGTCCACGGCGTCCATCGCGGCCGCGGTCCGCGCCAACTCCGCCAGCCGGAAGGTGAGTGCCTCCCCCTCGCCCGCAGGCCGCAGGTCGACGTCGTGGGACACGAGGGGCGGCGGGGAGACCTCCGGCAGGTCCACCACCGCCAGAGAACGGCCGATTGGGAAGGCATGCGGGCCCGGGCGGGCCACCCGAGGCTGCCGGCCCGCCAACGGCGGTGCTGCCGAGAGCAGTCTGTCGTACGCCGCCCACCGCCCCGCACCCACGGAGACCTCCTGGCGGACGGCAGGGGCACCGACGGACATCACGTCGTATCCGCGCAGCACCTGGTCCACCCGCTGGTATCGCTCCAGCGCCTCTTTCCAGGCCCTGCCCCGCGCCAGGGTCCAGAGCGAGTACCTGGCCGTCCTGAGCATCCCGTCGGCGCCCGGTGGCAGCGGCACTCGATACGCCTGAGCGAACCCGTACCCGCCGAACAGCACCCATGCCTGACTCGCCGGAGCTCCCGGCATCAGTCGGCGCTGCAAGTGCAGCCCGAGTTCGACCTGGCAAAAGATCTCCGCCGTCCTTCCGGGGAACTGCTCCCGGGCGTGGCACAGAAGATCCTGGATCGTCTCCTGCAGGACCGGTGTCAGAGTACGCATTGACCTCTCCTTCTCGGCTCTGTCTCCTCAACGGCGCATCCGCCGCGCAAGTAAACGGCCAGTCCATCCGGCCCGGTCAGCGCGACCAGTTCCGGATCGGGTAGTGCCCGGGTGAAGGCGGACCGGTACCGAGCCGACCTGGCGATCCCCTCCGGCACCACCACCAGGGCCGGTTCCCTCAGACCGCTCAGCCGGCGGGCGAGCAGAGCGGGCTGGATCCAGTCACGGACGTACAGGTGATCGGCCGTCATCCCGGTGCCGCGGATCCTGTATGCGCCGGCCTCCCCCTGTGCTGCCTCGAGCTCGACCGCCTCGCGGTCCAGTCCGGCCAGGACCTCCTGCTCCAACCGGGACGGGAGCGAGAGGAAGATCCTCAGCGGTCTCCGCAGCAGTTGGACCTTCCCCGGCTTGCGGATCAACTCCATCCGCACCCCGTCCGGGCAGGTCTCGCCCTCGCACCAGGTGTCCGGCCCGGAGACGGCCGTGGCGCGGTCCGGTGTCCGGCCGCCGCCCAGCAGCGCCGGGAGTCCGCAGGTACCGCAGCGGAGCAGAATGCCTCCGACCGTCAGGTACTCCGGCACCGGATGGTAGAGATCCCTGACCCTAGACCAGACCTCCGTGCTCCAGCCTCCACGGTACCGATCACCCTGTCGGACCATCGGATTGAGTGCCAGGAACCGCCGACTCCGATGGAACCGATCCGTCGGACCGCAACGGCCCGCCAGCTCCGCCAGCAGCCTCCGGGCGGCCCCTTCCGGTCCCTGTCCCGCCCCGTCGGAGGAGAGCTCCAGGCACATGCGGGTGGGCATCAACCCAACGGGGTGGACCAAGGTCGCGTCCCGTGACACCAGCGTCGGCGGGACGGCGAACAGCCGGTCGGCCGCCGGCCGGGAGCGACACCACTCAAGCAGCTCGGGCAGGCCCTTCGGAGGCTCCAGGCCACGATCGATGCAGTGCAACACCGTCCGATCCAGCACGCGCTGGGCTGCGTACGGGTAGGGAAGTCGGAACGAACCGTTCCCGGAGCGCTCTCCCAAAGCACTGACGACCGCGGCGAGTTCCCGGAACAGCTCAGGCCCGTCCGGCGTCATCGGGCCACCGGGAAAGCCGGCCCGCTGGAGCACCAGCGCGCGGTCTCACACCGGTTGCAGGCCGTTCCCGGGCTGGGCGGGTAGTCCTCGTCCCCGATCCATGGATCCACCAAGTCCTTCACCACCCGCCCTGCTTCGGCCCGGATCGCAGGGTCGAACGGGTCGACGAGTTCAAGGTCGGCCCCGCCCGGCCGGAGCACCTCAAGCTCGATCCGTGCCCCGCCCGGCCTGCCGCCCAGGTCCTCGCGGGCCAGCAGCAGGACGGCCAGAGCCAGCTGCGGGTAGTGCTCCAGCAGCGACCGGACGCCCCGGTCCCAGGTCGTGCTCTTGGTCTCGCGCCACACCCAGACCCCGTCATCCCGGTAGAGCAGGTCGGGCCTGGCGACCACCACCACCTCGGCCTCGGTGTCGTACCGCACCACTCGCGGCTCGCTGTGGACGTCGCTGGCGTCCCGCACCAACCGCATCGGGCAGACCGCGGCATGGCCGCGCAGCAAGGCCACTCCGAGGGCCCGCTCCTGCTCCGGCAGGTGGAATCCCTCGGGCACCCACTGTTCGGGGACCTTCGCGGTACACGGACGCGGCCGACTGCCCTCGTGACGTGCCGCGAGGTAGGCGTGCAGGGCGCGGCCGCGCTCAGCGGCAGCAGATCGGTCGATCCCGTCCTCCGCCGGAAGGTGCAGCCGGCGCATCTGGTCGCGGGCCGGACATGCCCGGTGGTTGCGGCCGTTGGTCACGGACCACCAGCGCCTGGTCCGCCCGGGGCGGTCGGCCTCAAGCAAGCCGGGGGCCCTCCGCAGCACCGGGCAGGCGGCTGTGTACGGGCAGCTGGCACAGACCGCACCGGGACGGTACTGCCGCCCGTCCAGAAGCTCGGCCAGCGCGGTGCGACCGTGCAGCCGGTAGAAGGCCAGCGCTTCATCGCGACTGCCTTCGAAGACCGTACGGGTCCGCCCGTCCAGCAGAGCGAACTCGACGATCCGGACGCGCTGAGGCCGGGGCCCCGGGGCTCCCTCGGCGAGCACCAGGGCGGCAGCGGCTGCAAAGCCAGCCGGTGGCGACAGCTCTGCCAACCGGTTCACCGGCAGACGCAGTTCACGCACCGATCCGTCCGTGGACTGCAGGCAGCGCCCCCAGACGGTGAGTTGGTACTCGCTGGCCCCTCGGGAGTCGGCCTCCGTCACCGCGTGGCTGTAGCACCAAGGGGTACTCACCTCCGCCATCGGGAAGTCCGGGTCTTCCGGGAAGGCCGCCGCATAGGTGCTCAACGCATGCGCCGTCCACTGCTTCAGGCCGTCATGGCCCGGCCGTCCAGGAGAATTTTGGACGGCCGGGCCGCCGGCCTTACCACTCCGGGCATCGCAGGCGGCCATGAATGGACCGAAGGCGAACTGCTCAAGCTTCTCCTGAGGTTGACGGACAGCCGGTACCAGGCAGTAGGAACGCGCCTTGAGCGCGTCCGCAGCCGGACAGCGGTACTCACCGCCCTTGAACATGCCGATCGAGACCTTGATGAGGGGGGACACCCGGACGACACCGTCCGGGGGAATCCATGGATCGGACACAGTGACTCCATGTCTCTGGGAACAGAAGGAAGAACGTGGCGCGGAAGATCAGGGAGTTCGGCGACATCGAGGACCACTACGAGGTGCTCGACCACATCGGCCACGGCGCCCAGGCGGACCTCCACCTCGGCCGGGACCTGGAGACCGGCGAGTGGGTGGCCGTCAAGGTGCAGCGGGAACGGGAGTTCGAGTCGACGCGGACCTTCGCCAGCCTGGCGCGCACCATCAGCCGGGAGGGGCGGGCCTACCAGCGCCTCATCTCAGCAGGCCCCTGCGGCACCTTGCGGCTGTTCGGCGCAGGCGACTACCGAGGTCACCGGTGCATCGTCCTGGAGTACGTCGACGGTGACCTGATGTGGGACGTGATGAACGAGGACCGGCCGATCAGGGAGGAGCAGACCGTCGCCTCGATCATCGGCCAACTCTGCGAAACCCTGCACGACATGCACGACCGTGGCTTCGTCCACCGGGATGTGAAGCCCGAGAACATCATGATGGAGCCGGACGGGCGGGTGAGGCTGCTCGATCTCGGGCTCACGGTCGGTGTGGGGAAGCGCGCGCCCCGCGGCTGCGGGACGATCGGCTACGCCCCTCCCGAACAGCTCGCCCCGGCCCCGAACGGCGTGTCGGCCCGTGCCGACATCTTCGCTCTGGGCTGCCTGCTCTTGGAGATGACCGTCATCGCCCTTCCCTACGACGGCTGCCGGGAGGGCATGACCTGCGAGCACCCGATCGTCCTTCCTCCGCACAAGCTCGACCTCCTGCCGCCCGCGTTCGCGAAACTCGCCCTCTCCATGGTGGAACTCGCCCCAGAGAAGCGCCCCGGGTCGGTGCGCGAGGTCTACGACGGTCTCCGTCACCTGCTGCCCCGGGTCGGGAGCCGCCCGCCGCTGAAGCCGCTCAAAGCGGCCGATCCGACGGAGTACTACCGGACCCGCTCCCACCGTTGGTGACGCAACCGTCACCGCAGTGACTCCAGTCGGACGCGCGCATCAGCGAGGTCGTCCTCCGCCCCCATCTGCTCCCGGAGCACCACCACTCGTTCCAGCGCCACCACCGCTTCAAGGGGCCGGCCGAGAGGCACCAGGACGTCGGCCAGGAGCCACAGCGCCCGGGCCTCGTCGACCCACGAACCCAGCTCCCGGTAGATCCCGGCCGCCTCCTCGTACAATGGCGGCGCCGTCTCCCGCTCCCCCAGGGAGAATCGGATTCCGGCGAGGGTGCGCAGCACATCGGCTCTTCCGCTATGGTCCGCCGTCTCACGGACCAGCTCAAACGCCTCGGTGCAGAGCCGGAGGGCTTCCAGGTGCTCGCCTCGGTCCTGGTGGATCGTCCCCAGGCCGTTCAGCGCCGCTGCCACCCCCGCGTCGTCACCGAGTCCCCGGTACAGCTCCAGGGCCGACTGGTGGGCTCGCTGCGCATCCGCCTCCATCCCTTGCTTGCGCCGGGTGAGGGCCAGCGTGTGCTGAGACCTGGCGAGGCTCAACCGCCCGCGTGCGCTGCCGTCCTGCCCGCTCAGCATGACCGCACGCAGGAGATGGCCGGCTGCCCGGAGGAAGTCCCGCTGGTGCCAGCAGGTACCAGCGCGCATTCGACAGATCATGGCCTGGTCGACCGGGTCCGCCTCGCACCTCTCGGCGGCCTCGGCGGCCAGGCCCAGAAGGCGCTGGGCGTCGGCGAACAGATGTCGTCGCCACTGGTAGGTGACCAGGACCATCGGCAGCAGCCACGTGTAGCGCAAGCACGAGCGGTCAACCGCCAGCTCGATACCGCGGACGAGGGTGTCGTAGTCCTGGTCGAGTGCCTCCAGGGCCTGGCTGAGATCCGCGGGTGAATCCACCATGACGTCCTGCGGCTCACCGACCGGCAGCCACCTCTGCCCGTCGAGCCACTGGTCGCAAGCCCAGGCGTTCTGCAACTGGTGCTCCAGAACCTGACGGACCGTGGCCTCCTCGAAACCGGAGCCCGGAACGAGCGCTTCGGGGTGCACTCGCTGACGGGCGAAGGTCCGCAGCAGGCTGTGAATGCGATAGCGATCCGACTCCACCTCCACCAGGTGGAGGTCCAGCAGTTCCTCCGCCGCCCGGTCAGGGTGCGCGTCTTCGCCTGCCCGGCCGAGATCCAGCAGCGCGGCTCGGCTAATCAAGGGGCCGGGGTGCAGGGCCAGTTGCCAGAGCAGGCACCTGGCTGCCTCCGACAGGGCGTTCACCGAGCAGGCGAACGCGGCGTGCACCGACAGCTGCGTCGGAAGATGCTCCAGTGCTTCGAGTCGCTTCTCCTCCTCCTTGAGCTGGCGACGCAGGTCCTGGATAGCCGCGACCGGATGCCCCCTGAACCGCTGGACGGCAATGGTCAGCGCCAGCGGGTGTCCGCCGCAGAACTCAACGAGGGCCTTGACCTCCTGGCTGGACTTCCGGTGGTCGGCCTCGGGGATGTACTCCTGGAGCAGGGCCGTGGACGTCCGATCGTCGAGCGTGCCCAGCGTCCAGGTCGCCACCTCGTGCCGGCTCTGCAGGTCCACCATCCGCCGGTGGCTGGTGACCAGCACCGCACTGCTGCCGGTGCCGGGGAGCAGCGGCAGGACCTGGGCGGCATCCCAGACGTTGTCCAGCAGGATGAGCACCGACCGGTTCGCCAGCACCGACCGCAACGCCACGCTCTTCTCCGCGAGTCCGGACGGCGACGTGGGCAAGGGGAACTCGGCCAGGAACCGATCGATGACGTACTCGGGGTCGGCGCACTGCTCGGCCTTTCCCTCGGGGCCGCCGAAGTCGGCGTAGAGCGCCCCGTCAGGATAGTAGGGGCGTAACCGGTGCGCGACATGGTTTCCCGCGAGGCTGGTGCCGATACCCCGCATGCCACTGATCGCGGCCAGGACGGGCCTGCCCGGCTCCTGGCGCCGCACCGTCTCCACCACGTCGCTGATCATCTCCTCCCTTCCGAGCGCCGCGCGCCCACGTGGTGGCAGCTGGTTCGGGACATCGACCGGTCTGGGTCGAGAAGCGACGGGCCGCCCGCACAGCCGGTCGATGATGTCCTGCAGGACGTCATCCAACCGCCCGCGGAACTTCTTCATCATTCGCTTGATCGCACGCTCCCGTTCCGCCAACGGCAGCCTGCCCGCATGCTGCTCCAGATAGCGCCCGAACAGCCAGGACTCCTCCGGAAACTCGCGGTGCCACCGGGCCGACTCGGTGTGAAGCCACTCCTCAAGGCCCGCACCGTACGCAGCTTCGAACTGGATCCGCAGCGCCTTCAGCCACTCTGCCCGCAACTCCCTTCGGCACAGTTCTGCCCACTTACCCGTCAGGCCGCTCAACGCCTCCCCCGCTTCGGGCCACTCCGCCAGCGCCGCGGTGACGGTCCTGAACCGGTCCTTCCCGTACTGGCTCTGAGCGCTGGCCAGCAGATCCCGGAATCGGTAGAGGTCGATCTGATCCCTCGACGCTTGAAGGGAACACATCCCTGATCCGTGGGCCAGGAATTCCCTACCTCCCAAGGCCGGGCGCAGATCCGACACTGCTCGGTGGAGCCTGCCGGGTGAGAACTCCACTCCGGGCCAGAGGCAGCGGAACACGTCGTCCTCGCGGCACTGGCCGTGAGGCGAGGTCACCATCAGGGCGAACAAGGCGGCTGCTTTCTTGGTGCCCCTGATGACCGGACCGTCGGACAGCGGCGAGGGCTTGACCGCCACCACTCCGAGCACGCGTCCATCCATTGTTCGATTTCCTTCGCTCCACAGCGACCCCTTCGACCGGGCCTTAGATACAGAGATCTGTGCGTAGCCGACCGACGGTTTACACCGATGTGCTCCTACGCGCCCCTCAGATGCGCCTCAGAACTCCCTCAGTTCCACCCCCTACGGCCTTCCTTTCCCTCGGGCAGCATCAAGTCGGTCGCTGGCCGAACCGGCTGCGACAGCTCGACCGCGGAATTCCATGAACAACGGAGGACGAATCCATGAGTAACCGCATGCCCGCCCGCCGAGGAGGTCGCTCCAAGCGGACCTCTGGCGGGTTCCCACCCACCCGCAAGCGCCGTATCCGCGAGAAGGAGGTGCCGCCCATGCCGGCCGCCCTGCCCGAACCGACGCCGGACCACCCGGCACCGCCTTCGGTCTAGACCCGGCGGCCCTACCAGAACGGGTGCCCACCAACAGGTGGGCACCCCCGGAAGGACCTCGTCCTTCTGCAGTTCAGGTTTCCCGAGTTCACGGGACGGCACGCAGTACCACTGCGTGATACGCAGTACCACTCCTCACCAGGGCGGCGTCCGGACGGATGCCAAGAGAGGATCGCACCTTGAGCGTTGCGACGACCAGCAGCATGTTCAACGCCGTAGCACGACACTTCGAAGACCCCCGGGCCACGGAGGCGCTCCACCTGAGCGTCCGCCCGGACGACCGGGCACCAGTTCTCCTGACAGCCGCCCAGGCGTGGGAGGCCCTCTACGGGCCGACCTCCGACCCGGCCCTTGCTGCCCCCGTCTGGCGAGCCGCGCTGCATGCCGCCCGGAGCACGGACGCGTCCGCCGAACAGTGGCAGCTGCTGCTCATCTGGTTGGCCTCGCCGAGGCTGGCCGGCACCGTCACCCGCATCTGCCGCCGCCTGCGCGCCGACCGGGCGGACCTGGAGGCGGAGATGGTGCTCAGCCTGCTGGAGGGCCTGCAGACCGGTGAAGACAGGTCGGTGGATGACCTGCTCAGGGCCGCACGCACCCGAGCGTGGAATCACGCCCGGGCCGGAATCAGGGAGACCACATCCGCCGCTCTGGAACACCTGGCGGACGACGTGGCGACACCGGACGACGACCCTCACGAGTCCGACCCGGCCCAGTCCCTCCGGATGGAGGTCACCCGGTACGGACAGACCGACGGACTGCGGGCCGAACTTCGCTTCACCATCTCTCCCGGCAGCCCGGGCTACCAGGCCCTGAGCGCGCTCGAAGAGACGACCGGACAGCGGGGGTGCCTCCGCCAGGCCCAGGACGCCGGTCGAAGGCGCCACCTGACCAGCGGGCGCTCGCCCCGCAAGGCGGTGCGCCGATGAGCTCGGACGAGCGGACCCCGTTGAGCTTCGTAGAGGCGTTCGACCTCCCGGTCGTGGTCAACATCCCGACGGCGGCCAGGGCGCTGGGCATCTGTCTGGCCACCGCGTACCGGCTCGCCCGCGAGGGCGTCTTCCCCTGCAAGATCCTCCGCATCGGCAACAAGTACCGGGTGCCCACCCTGGAGCTGATGCGGGCCATCGGCATGGACGAGCGTGCCATGTACACCTTCACCCTCGGAGTGGACGAGCCCTAATCTCGCGAGGGGGCCTGCGGAGACATTCGTCCGTCTCCGCAGGCCCCGGGCGCAAAGGTCGAGTCAATGCTCCTGGACATCGCCTTGCACCTGAAGTGCTGCCAGAAGGCTGTCCAACTCTTCGGTCACCACACCTCCGGATGCTTTACATCCGCCCTACACGTCCGGTGATAGCGCTGCATAGCGCCCTGCGGCAAGCAGCAAACGCCCCTGATCACCATTCGGTCCTTCTCAACGCATCTCATCTGTTGAAGGCCCCGCATGTGCACTGGTTGTGAAATGATCTTTCAGGAGCTCGCGTTTCCGCAGGCCACGGGCATGTTCGAGCTCTACTACGACCTGTAGGACCCTCGTCGGCCCTCGGGTGCGGAACAGGGACCGGTGCCGGGCGGCGCCGGTCCCTTTCGGTTGTGAGGGGGCGGCCGGTGGGGTGGGAAACGGGGTTGCGGGGGTGGGTTGGATGGGGGGATGGGACGCAGGGTGAAGGTGACGCCGACGGTGTACGTGTCGGTGGACGTGGAGGCGGACGGGCCGATCCCGGGGCCGTACTCGATGGTGAGCTTCGGGGCGGTGGTGGCCGGGTGGCACGACGGGGAGGGGTTCCGGCGGGCGGGGGCGGGT
>NZ_LFVW01000230.1:0-1934 GCF_001182915.1 Kitasatospora sp. MY 5-36 | reverse complement strand
GGTGGCCGGCGCCGCCACCGCCCTCGCCGTGCCCTACCTGCTGGGCCCGACCACCCGCCGGGCCATGGCCCGGCTGTCCACCGTCCGCCGCGAGGACCTCGCCCCGGCGCCGCTGGTCCGGCACTGCTACCGCACCGGGCGGGCGCTGCGCGCGCTGCTGCGGGAGAACGGCCGCTACCTCGACACGGCCGCCGAACTGGACGAGCTGCGGCGCACCCGGCCGCTGGCCGAGGACCTGCCGGTGACCGTGCTGGCCGCCGACGACGGCTGCCGGACCCGCCGCACCGAGGACTGGCTGGCCCGGCAGCGGGAGCTGGCGGCGCTGCTCGGGGCGGACTTCCGCACCACCGCCCCGGCCGGGCACCTGGTGATGTTCGACCGCCCGGACGCGGTGGCCTCGGCGGTGCTCGACACCCACTGAGCGGTCGGCCTGGCTGCCGGAGGCCGCGAGGGGGGGCCGGAGCACGGATCAGCCCCCGGACTGGGACCTCCGCCGGGTGATCTCCCGCTTCACGGCCCGGGGGACCGGCAGGTCGCGGGCCAGCTGCCGGACGGCGTGCCGGGTCTCGGCGCCGTCCGGACCCCGGTAGAGCCGGCGCTCCAGCCCGGCCGCCCCGATCAGGCCGGCCAGCTGCCGGTCGCGCTCGTCGGCCGGATCGGTCGGATCAGCCGCACCGGTCGGACCAGAGAGACCAGAGAGACCAGTCGGACCAGAGAGCCCGGCGCGCGCCAGCGTGGCCGCCGTCCGGGCGGCGATCAGCGCTCCGGCATCCGGCCGCACGGCCGTCCAGCGGCGGTAGGGCAGCCCGAGGAAGCGGTGGCTCCGGACGGTCAGCACGCCCTGCCCGACCATCCGGTCCAGGTGGTGGTGGGTCGCCCGGCCGTGCGGGTGGGTCAGCGCGCGCAGCGCGTGTTCGAGGGTCCGGGGCCGGCCCTCGCCCGCCTGCCCGAGGTCGGCCAGGACGGCGGCGGCGAGTTCGTCCTGGTCGCCCGGCGGCTGGTGGCCGGTGATCCGGCGCCCGTTGACGGTGATCGTGCCGGCCAGCTGGAGCTCGGCGAGGACGGCGCCCGCGACCGCCGTCGAGAGGGTGAGGGCGGGGATCCGAAGGCGTCCGTCCGCCGGGTCGGCGCAGAGCAGCAGCAGTTCCTCGGCCAGGGGCCGGGTGCCGGTGTCGGGGGAGTTCATGGGGAGAAGGCCTACCCGGCCCGGAAACGCCTCAGGCCGCCCACCGGAGTGGACGGCCTGAGACCTTGCCATGTGCGCCGCCAGGGACTCGAACCCCGGACCCGCTGATTAAGAGTCAGCTGCTCTAACCAACTGAGCTAGCGGCGCTTGCTGACGTCGAAGACTTTACACGCCGCCGACCGGATCCACCGAATCGTGTTCGAGTGATCACCGATTGTCACTGCCCCCGGGTCGCCGGCTCCGGGTGGTGGCAGGCCGCCTGGTGGTCCGCCCCGGGGGTGCCGAGCAGGGCCGGCCGCTCCTGTTCGCAGCGGGCCCGGTCCGCCGGGGCGGTGAGCGCGGCGTAGCGCGGGCAGCGGGTGCGGAAGACGCAGCCGGTGCGGCGCTCGGTGGGCGGGGGCGGGTCGCCGGCCAGCAGGATGCGGTCGCGGGCGCGCTCGGCGGCGGGGTCGGGCAGTGGGACGGCGGAGAGCAGGGCGCGGGTGTACGGGTGGCGGGGGCGGTCGAAGACGGCGGAGACCTCGCCCTGCTCGACCGTCCGGCCGAGGTACATCACGCTGACCCGGTCGGCGAGGTGCCGGATCACCGAGAGGTCGTGCGAGACGAACAGGTAGGAGAGGCCCAGTTCGGACTTGAGGGCCTGGAGCAGGTTGAGCACCCCGGCCTGGATGGAGACGTCCAGGGCGGAGACCGGCTCGTCCAGCACCAGCAGCCCGGGCCGGACGGCGAGGGCCCGGGCGATCGAGAC
>NZ_LFVW01000229.1:0-14580 GCF_001182915.1 Kitasatospora sp. MY 5-36 | reverse complement strand
CGCTGGCGCTGGCCGCCGGAGAACTGGTGCGGGTAGCGGACGGCGTGCTCCGGGTCGAGGCCGACCTGGCGCAGCAGCTCGGGCACCCGGCGGGCGATCTCCTCGCGCGGGGCGCGCTGGGCGAGCAGTGGTTCGGCGACGATGTCGCCGATCGGCATCCGGGGGTCGAGGCTGGCCATCGGGTCCTGGAAGACGATCTGCACCCGGGCGCGGAGCCGGTGGGCCTCGGCCCGGGTGAGCGTCGCGGTGTCGTGGCCGAGCAGTTCGATCCGGCCGGTCTCCGGGGCGCCGAGCCGCAACAGTTCGAACAGGGTGGTGGACTTGCCGGAGCCGGACTCCCCGACCAGGCCGAGGGTCTCGCCCTCCCGCAGGTCCAGGTCGACGCCGTCCACCGCGTACACCTCGCCGACCTTGCGCTTGAACACCGTGCCCTTGAGGAGGGGGAACGTTTTTTCCAGGCCGCTCACCGACAGCACCGGCGTCCGGGTGGAGCGGTCGACGGGGCCGGCGGCGGCCGGCGGCAGCTCCGGAACGGGGTAGACCTCGGCGGGCGCGGGCCGCCGCTCGGCGAGCTCCGCCGACCGTACGCAGGCCGACAGGTGCTCCTCCGTACCCTCCAGGGCGGGCTCGGCCGTCGTGCAGCGCTCCTCCGCGAGCGGGCAGCGCGGCGCGAAGGGGCAGCCCGGGGGCAGTTCGGCCATCGGTGCCGGGGTGCCGGGGATCGGTACGAGCGGACCGCCGCGCCCGTCCAGCCGGGGCAGCGCGCCGATCAGGCCGAGCGAGTACGGGTGGTGCGGGGCCGCGAAGAGCTCGTCCACCCCGGCCGTCTCGACCACCCGTCCGGCGTACATCACCGCGACCCGGTCGGCCGCCCCGGCGATCACCCCGAGGTCGTGGCTGACCAGGACGAGCGCCGCGCCGGTCTCCCGCTGGGCGGTGCGCAGCACGTCCAGCACCTGGGCCTGGATGGTGACGTCGAGGGCGGTGGTGGGCTCGTCGGCGAGCAGGATGTCGGGATCGTTGGCGACCGCCATGGCGATCATCGCGCGCTGCCGCATGCCGCCGGAGAACTCGTGCGGGAAGCTGTCCAGGGCCCGGTCGGGCGCCGGGATGCCGACCAGGTCGAGGAGTTCGGCGGCCCGGCGGCGCGCGGCGGCCCGGTCCACCCGCTGGTGGACGCGGACCGCCTCGGCGATCTGGTCGCCGATCCGGTAGACCGGGGTGAAGGCGGACAGCGGGTCCTGGAAGACCATGGCGATCCGGCGGCCGCGGATCGCGGCGAGCTCCCGGCCCGGCAGCCCGACCAGTTCCCGCCCGTCCAGCCGCACCGAGCCGCTGACCCGCGCCGTGCCGGGCAGCAGCCCGAGCACGGACAGCGCGGTCACGGACTTCCCGGAGCCGGACTCGCCGACGATGCCGAGGGTCTCGCCGCGCCGCAGGGTGAGGTCCACCCCGCGGACGGCGGGGACCGGGCCGTCGGGCCCGGCGAAGTCGACCCGCAGGTCCCGGACGGCGAGCAGCGGGGTTTCGACGGTGGTGGTCACGGGAGCTTCCTACGGCTGGCAGGGCGGTGGGAACGGCGGGTGGACCGGGAGCGGCGGGCGGACCGGGAACGGCGGGGCGCGGCCCCGGAGGTGGGGTCGAGGGCGTCGCGCAGCCCGTCCCCGATCAGGTTGACGGCGAGCACGAACAGCACCAGCAGCGCCGCGGCGAAGTAGAACAGCCAGGGGAACACCGGGGCCTCGCCGGTCCCGGCGGCGAGCAGGGTGCCGAGCGAGACGTCCGGCGGCTTGACCCCGAAGCCGAAGTAGGAGAGCGCGGTCTCGCTCATCACGGCGCCGCCGACCGCGATGGTGGCGTCGATGATGAGGAAGGAGGCGACGTTCGGCAGGATGTGCCGGCTGATGATCCGCAGCGGCCGTACGCCCATGAACCGTGCGGCGCGGACGAATTCGCGCTCGCGCAGGGAGACGGTCATCGAGCGGACCACCCGGGCGGTGATCATCCAGTTGAACAGGGCGAGCAGCAGGACGAAGGCGATCCAGCCGGCGCTCTTCAGCCGGGACGAGACGATGGTGATGACCAGGAAGGCCGGGAAGACCAGCATCAGGTCCACCAGGAACATCAGCGCCCGGTCGGTCCAGCCGCCGAAGTAGCCGGCGCAGGCGCCGACGACGGAGGCCAGCACGGTGGAGAACAGCGCCACCAGCAGACCGATGACCAGCGACTTCTGCAGGCCGCGGACGGTCTGCGCGAAGACGTCCTGGCCGACCCCGTTGGTGCCGAACCAGTGCTCGGCGGACGGGGGTTGGTGCAGCGCGGAGAAGTCCGGGGCGGCGTAGTCCCAGGGTGTGAGGTACGCGCCGCCGAAGGCGAGCAGGAACAGCAGCAGGACGATGACGGCCCCGGCGACGGCGCCGCGGGCGGCGAGCAGCCGGCTGAGGACGAGCCGTCCGCGGCCGGTGCCCCGGGGGGCGGTGGCCGGGGCGGAGGGCTCGGCGACGGTGGTGGTCATTCGGCTCTCCTCCGGTCAGGACCGCACGCGCGGGTCGAGGGCGGCGTGCAGGGTGTCCGCGAGGAAGCCGGAGACGAGCACGACGACGGCGGTGAACAGGTTGATCGCCACCACCGAGTTGACGTCCTGTTCGTTGATCGACTGGATCAGCCACTCGCCCATGCCGTGCCAGCCGAAGATCGTCTCGGTGAAGATCGCGCCGGTGAAGATGCCCAGGAAGCTGTAGGCGAACATGGTCGACATCGGGATCACCGCGGTCCGCAGCCCGTGCTTGAGCAGCGCCCGGCCGCGGGTCAGGCCCTTGGCCTCGGCGGTGCGCAGGTAGTCGGAGCCGAGCACGTCGAGCATGGTGCCGCGCTGGTAGCGGCTGTAGGTGGCGAGGCCGCCGAGGGCCAGCGAGATGGTGGGCAGCAGCAGGTGCAGCGCCCAGTCGGCGAGGTGGGTGCCGAGGCCGCCGGTGAGCCCGGGGGTCTCGTAGCCGGTGAACGGGATGACGTCGTGGCCGGCCGCGTCCTTGGCGGCGATGGCGCCGTTCTTGAGGAACAGCGCGACCAGGAAGACCGGGGTGGAGAGCAGCACGAAGGACAGCACGGTGAGCAGCCGGTCGGAGATCCGGTACTGGCGCACCGCGCTCCAGGCCCCGGCCGCGACGCCGAGGACCATGCCCAGCAGGCTGCCGAGCAGCAGTAGCCGCAGCGAGACCCAGACCCGGCGGCCGAAGTCGTCGGTGACCGGGGTGTCGTGGATGGTCCGGCCGAGGTCGCCGTGGAGCAGCCCGCCGGCCCAGTGGCCGAAGCGTTCGACGACCGGGGTGTGGTCATTCAGGTTGAGCGCCGTGAGCTGGCGTTCGACCGATTCGACGGCCGGGCGGGGGACCTTGGCGTCGAAGTAGGTGCGCGGCTGCAGGGCGGTCGCGGAGATCGCGTACGCCAGGAAGACGGCGGCGATCAGCAGCACCGCGTAGTAGCTCAGCCGCTTCGTCAGGAAGCGGAGCATCAACGGCCGCCCGTCACGGTGCGGGTGGGGCCGACGCGTCTGGTGGGCATCGGGTGGGGGCCTCCGGTCCGGGCCCGTTCGGGGCGTCGGTTGGCATGGTTCGGCGGATCGTCAGATCGATTGACTGATCAGTGAGTTGGGAAAGCGCAGGTCAGAGTGAAGCACCCGGGCACTGAGGCGGTGTTGCGCCCGTGTTGCCGCGTGTGACTTTTCGATCAGGTGTGCCCTCCTCCCCCTGGTGGCGGATCTGATCCGCTGTTACCTTCTGCTCGCCCGGTGCCGAATTGGCTGCCCACGCTCAAGCCCCGTCACACCTCTCGCGCCCCAACTCCCGTCATCGATCCCAGGGGGACCCTCATGGACGCTTCCACCACGGCCCGCCGCCTCGGCCGGGCCGCCGCGCTCGCCGTCGCCGTCGCGCTCGCGGTCACCGCGTGCACCTCGGGCGGGGGCGGCTCCGCCGACAACGCGGCGAAGAGCGAGCCGCCGGGCCCGGGCGCCAACGACCTCAACCCCAAGCCGCTGGACCAGGTCAAGGACGGCGGGGAGGTGCGCTTCCCGCTCTACCAGTGGATCACCCAGTGGAACCCGCTACAGGTGGACGGCTACTACGGCTCCGCGGTCTCGATCATGCGCAACCTGGAGCCCTCGCTCTTCACCACGGACGCCGCCGGCAGCTTCCTGCCCGACCCGGACTACCTGGTGGACGCCAAGGTCACCTCGACCTCGCCGCAGGTGGTCACCTACCGGCTCAACCCCAAGGCCAAGTGGTCGGACGGCAAGCCGCTCGGCTACCTGGACTTCAAGGCCGACTGGCAGGCCGCCGGTGGCAAGGACCCGGCGTACAACGTCTCCGACCCGTCCGGCTACGAGCAGATCTCCGCGGTCGAGCAGGGCGCCGATCCGACCGAGGTGAAGGTCACCTTCGCCGAGCCGTACGCCGACTGGCAGAACCTGTTCCGCCCGCTGATCCCGGCGGCCGGGATCTCCACCCCGGACGACTTCAACAAGGGCTGGGTGGAGAAGATCCCGATCACCGCGGGCGCGCTGAAGGTCGGCACGGCGGACAAGACCGCGCAGACCCTGACCCTCGTCCCCGACCCGGCCTGGTGGGGCACCAGGGCCAAGGTCGACAAGGTCACCTTCCGGGTGATGTCCCAGTCGGCGACGACCCAGGCGTACCTCAACAACGAGATCGACTACGCCGCGGCCGGCACCGCCACCGCGTACGGGCAGCTCAAGGACGCCAAGGACACCGTGATCCGCAGCGCCAGTCCGTGGGACGAGGTGCACATCTCCTTCGGAGGCTCGGGTGCGCTGAGCGACCGGAAGGTCCGGCAGGCGCTCGGCAAGGCGCTGGACCGCTCCGCACTGATCAAGATCGCCAACAACGGCGTGCCGGTGGAGTTCAAGCCGCTCGGCAACCACATCTTCATGCCCAACCAGACCGGCTACCAGGACACCTCCGGCGACTGGGCCAGGTTCGACCTGGCCGCCGCCAAGAAACTCCTGGACGAGGCGGGCTGGAAGGAGGCCGGCGGCGGTCAGCCGCGCACCAAGGACGGCCGGCCGCTGGAACTGCACTGGGTGCTCAACGACTCCACTCCGCAGGCCCAGATCGACCTGGCCACCGCGGCGGTGGCGATGTGGCAGGCGGCCGGGGCCAAGGTCAGCCTGGACAAGGTGCCCGCCAACGACTTCTTCACCAAGTACGTGAACCCGGGCAAGTTCGAGATCGCGAGCTGGCGCAACACCGACTCCTTCCCGCTCTCCAAGAGCCTGACCAACTTCCGGCTGCCGGTGGGCGACAACAGCTTCAGCAACCCCTCGCGCCTGGGCAGCCAGGAGATCGACGAGCTGCTGAAGAAGGCCGCCGGGACGGTCGACCCGGCGGAGGCCGCGAAGCTCTACAACCAGGCGGACGCGAAGATCTGGGAGCTCGGCCACACCGTCGAGCTCTACCAGCGGCCGGAGGTGGTGGCGACCCGCAAGGGCCTGGCCAACTACGGGGCCTTCGGTCTGGCGGGGGAGGACTACAGCAAGCTCGGCTGGGAGAAGTAGCCGCCGCCGGGGCGGGGCGGGCCGCACGGCAGGCGCTGGCGAGCAGCGCGGTGATCACGAGGCCGGTGGCGCGGACGCGGGGGGATCGGCTCCGCCGCCCCCGCAATCCCGCCACCCGCCTTGACCTTCCGCGTTGCCCGCACGCCACCCGTGTCGTGGGGCCCGGCAGGGCCCGCGCTCTTCCAACCGGGGAAGAATCTAGCGGCGCTCCGGTCGCTCGCGACGCAGCGCGCGGGGCGCGCCCGGAAACCCGCCGCGCTGTCACCCGGTTCGCGCACCGGAGCGTCAACTACGGCTGACGGCAAGGAAAAAAGGGGACATACGGGGCCATCGTGCCCGGGGGCGCGCGGCCTTTCCGGGCCGCGCCGGTGCGTGCACGGCCGTCACGCCCGCGTGCAGAGCCGTCGCGCCGGTGCGTGCGCCGGGCCGGGGCCGCTGCCAGGATGCGCGGGACGGTCCCCCCGCCCTCCTCCCGACTCCCCGGAGCAGCTCCGATGGCCAGTGACCCCGCCGCGACGGCACGCCCCAGCCACCCCGTCGATCCGCCGCCGGTGCGCCGGATGGTCCCGCGCGACCGGAACGAGCCGCACCGGGTCGCCACCCCGCTGGAGCTCTTCTTCGACCTCTGCTTCGTGGTCGCGGTCGGCCAGGCCGGGCGCGAACTGGCGGGCTCGCTGGCGGCCGGGCACTACGGCGACGGCCTGCGCGGCTACGTGCTGGCCTTCTTCGCGATCTGGTGGGCCTGGATGAACTTCACCTGGTTCGCCTCCGCGTACGACGTCGACGACGTGCCGTACCGGATCACCACGCTGGTGCAGATCGCCGGGGTGCTGATCCTCGCCGCCGGCGTGCCGCGGATCTTCGCCACCCAGGACCTGACGCTGGGGATCGTCGGCTACCTGGTGATGCGCCTGGCGATGGTCACCCAGTGGCTGCGCGCGGCCGCCGGCGAGCAGGGCCCGGCGCGCCGGGTCGCGCTGGGCTACGCGGTGGGGATCACGCTCTGCCAGGCCGGCTGGGTGGTGGTGCTGTTCCTGCCGCAGGACGTCCGGCTGTACGTCATCCCGGTCGGGGTGCTGTGCGAGCTGGCCGTACCGGTGGTCGCCGAACTGCGGGCGCGGACCTCCTGGCACCCGCACCACATCGCCGAGCGGTACGGGCTGTTCACCCTGATCGTGCTCGGCGAGACGGTGGCGGCGGCGACCGTCGCGGTGCAGTCGGCGGTGGACGAGCACGAGGAGCTGGGCCGGCTGGTGCCGGTGGCCGCCGGCGGGCTGCTGATCTGCTTCGCGGCCTGGTGGATCTACTTCGCCCGGTCCGTCCACGAGCACCTGCGCTCCAACCGGCAGGCGCTGGTCTGGGGGTACGGGCACTACCTGGTGTTCGCCTCGGCGGCGGCGATCGGCACCGGGCTGGAGGTGGCGGTGGAGTCGGCGGTGCACCAGGCGCACATCTCCGAGACCGCCGCCACCGCGACGGTCACCGTGCCCACCGCGCTCTACCTGGTCACGGTCTGGTTCCTGCACTCCCGGCACACCAAGCGGGGCGCGGCGGCCCAGGCGGTGGCGCCGGCGGGGGCCGCGCTGGTGCTGGCCTGCACCGCGCTCGGCGGCTCCGGGGTGCTCGCGGCGGGCCTGGTCTGCGCGCTGATGGTGGCGGTGGGCGTGCTGGTCCACGGCCGGGAGAGCAGGCGGGCGGGCGCCCGCCGGGCCTACTGATCCGCGGGGCGTACCGATCCACGGGGCACGCCCAGTTCGAACCGCTCAGTCCGAACCGCCCTGCCCGCCCCGCCCGTCAGCCGACCCGGCCCAGCAGCACCGGCTCGTGCCGCGCCAGCCAGTCCAGGTAGGCCGGGTTGACCTTGGCCAGATCCAGGTAGGCGGCCCGCAGTTCGCCGTACAGCGCGTCCAGCGCGGGCGGGCTGAGCACGCGCGGACGCCAGGTGAACAGCAGCCGGACGGCCAGCGGGTCCCCGTGCACCGGGCGGACCACCGTGCCGGGACCGGGCAGCGAGGTGGGCTGGCAGGGGCGGACGGCCTCGCCGGAGGCGACCAGTTCGGCGGCGGTGGCGTTGTCCCGCACCTGCAGCACCCGGGGGTTGAGCCCGGCCTCGGTGAACACCCGGCGCATCGCCGCGTACTCGTGGTCGGCGGTCGGGTCGACCATCCAGGTGTCCTCGGCGAGGTCGGCCAGGTGGACGACGTCGCGGGCGGCGGCCGGGTGCCCGGCGGCGAGCGCGACGAACTGCGGCTCCCGGGCCATCAGCACCCGGTGCTCGGCGTCCGTCGGGACCCGCAGCGGGAAGCCCTCGCACTCGTGCACGAAGGCCACGTCCAGCTGGTCGGCGGCGACCATCCGCAGCAGCGCGCTGGCCGAGATGTCGACGTGGATGGTGGTGTCGGTGTCCGGCAGCCGCTCGTGCACCCGGCGCAGCCAGGCCGCGACCGCCCGGCTGCCGACGCTGCCGATCCGCAGCCGCCGCTGCCGGCCGGGGCCGGCCGAGTCCCGTGCCTCCTGGCGGGCGGCGGCCACCAGGGCGGCCATCTCGGTGATCACCGGCCGGGCCCGGGAGAGCACCGAGTGGCCGAGCGCGGTGGGCCGGCTGCCGGTCTGCTCGCGGGTGAACAGGGTGCCGCCGATGGCCCGTTCGATGCGGTGCAGCTGGGTGGTGAGGGAGGGCTGGGTCATGCCGAGCTGGAGCGCGGCCTTGCGGAGGCTGCCGCTGTCGGCGATCGCGCACAGCACCCGGAGGTGTCTCACGTCGAGCTCCACGTCGGGAGCATAGACGCCGTCGCACCCCTTCGTCAAGGACATGACAGGCATTCAAGGCATGCCGAAGGGCCGGCCGACGGACCGACCGGCTGAACGGCCGACGGATCGACCGGTGCGCCGCACGACGGCACCGGGCCGCTATGCGGTGGTGCTATCGCCGGTTGGCATCATCCGCGACGGCCCCGCCCGGGTCGAAGCTCGGGGGCAGCAACCCGCCCCTCGGCCACCGCCCGGGGCGGCCCCCACCGTGCGCCCCGGCCGGGCCCGGCCCCCATCGGGCCCCGGCGAGCCGGCGCACCGCGAAACCGGAGTCCCCACATGAAGCGATCCGTGCTGTCCGCAGCCCTGGGCCTGACCCTCGCGGCCGGCCTGGCGGTCCTGCCCGCCACCGCCGCGAACGCCGCGCCGGCCGCTCCCGCCGCCCCGGCCGTCCAGGGCTACACCCCCTCGACGTACGCCGGTTCGGCCGCGGAGGCGGCGAACAACCAGGCCTTCTTCCAGGCCGTGATGGCCTCGGCCAAGGCCAAGCAGGCCGCCAACCCCGGCCTGGCGACCGTCACCGTCACCTACGACACCGCGAACGCGCCCTCCTTCACCAGCCAGATATCCCAGGCCGCGCAGATCTGGAACAGCTCGGAGACCAACGTCCAGCTCCAGGCGGCGAGCGGCAGCGGCGACTTCTCGTACTACGAGGGCAACGACAGCCGCGGCTCCTACGCCAGCACCGACGGCCACGGGCGCGGCTACGTCTTCCTCGACTACCAGCAGAACCAGCAGTACAGCTCGGTGCGCGTGGTGGCGCACGAGACCGGCCACGTGCTCGGCCTGCCCGACGACTACTCCGGCCCGTGCAGCGAGCTGATGTCCGGCGGCGGCCCCGGCCCGTCCTGCACCAACCCGTACCCCGACGGCAACGAGCGCAGCCAGGTCGACTACCTCTGGGCGAACGGTCTCGCGGCGCGGAACTGACGCGAGCGGCAAGCGGGTTCGGGGTGGCGGGCCGCTCGGCCGGAATCGAGCGGCCCGCCACCCCGGGTACTTCCCCGGACCGGAGCCTAGCCGCCGCCGGAACGGAATGCCAGGGGCACGATTGAGTCAAGGCGAGGAAAAGACAGCTCAAATCGACTCCATAGCAGGGGTATTGAACGGTGCTATCGCGGGTTGGCATCATCCGCGCACGCGCCGGGTTGCCCGAAGCTCTGGGGACACCACCCGTTGACCAGGTGTTCCCCCCGGCCGGCCCCCAACCGGCCACGTCACCTCAGGAATCGGAGCCCCCACATGAAGCGATCCGTGCTGTCCGCCACCCTCGGCCTCGCCCTCGCGGCCGGCCTCGCCGTGCTGCCCACCACCGCCGCCGCGGCCGCGACGCCGACCGCCCCGGCCGTGCAGGGCTACACCGCCACGACGTACGCCGGTTCGGCCGCGGAGGCGGCGAACAACCAGGCCTTCTTCCAGGCCGTGATGGCCTCGGCCAAGGCCAAGCAGGCCGCCAACCCGGGCCTGGCGAGCGTCACCGTCACCTACGACGCCAGCTCCGCCCCCTCCTTCCGCAACCAGATATCCCAGGCCGCGCAGATCTGGAACGGCTCGGTCGCCAACGTCAAGCTGCAGTCCGGTTCGGCCGCCGACTTCCGCTACTACGAGGGCAACGACAGCCGCGGCTCCTACGCCAGCACCGACGGCCACGGGCGCGGCTACGTCTTCCTCGACTACCAGCAGAACCAGCAGTACAGCTCGGTGCGCGTGGTGGCGCACGAGACCGGCCACGTGCTCGGCCTGCCGGACCACTACTCCGGCCCGTGCAGCGAGCTGATGTCGGGCGGCGGCCCCGGCACCTCCTGCACCAACCCGTACCCGAACACCACCGAGCGCAGCCGCGTCAACTCGCTCTGGGCGCGCGGCTGAGCCGGGCGCTGAACCCCGGGCAGTGAACCCCGGACGGTGAACCCCGGACCGGCCGCCTCGGCGCGGCCGGTCCGGGGCCTCGGCGCTTCCCGGGTGCGATCCGGTCCGGGGCCTCGTCGCTTCCCGGGTGCGATCCGGTCCGGGGCCTCGTCGCTCCCCGGCGTTGTCGGTGCCGCGTGCGAGCATGCGGCCGAGACCCGTACGCCCCGACCGCCAGGAGCCACCGCCATGCCCCGTTCCGCCCCCGACCGGCTCGCCGACCTCCCGTACGCCGAGCTGCTGCGCCCGCACACCGGGCCGCTGCGCGCCGACGAGCGGTACGACACCGCGCACTTCGACGGCGGCGAGCACACCGACGAGTCGGGCGCTGGGGCGGCCTTCCTGGAGTGCGCCTTCACCGGTGTCGCGCTCAGCGGGGTCAAGCTGCGCCAGGCCCGGTTCAACGAGGTGTGGGTGCAGGCCGGCCGCTGGGTCGCCTGCGACCTGAGCGACTCCGAGTGGCAGGACAGCTCCTTCGTCGGCGGCGTGCTCGCCGGGGTCGCCGGGTACGGCTCGGCGCTGCGCCGGGTGGTGTTCCGGGGCTGCAAGCTGGAGGCGGTCAACCTGCGCTCGGCCGTCCTGCGGGACGTCGTCTTCGAGGACTGCCTGCTGCGCGACGTGGACTTCGGCGAGGCGAAGCTGACCGGGGTGTCCTTCCCCGGCTCCACGCTGGAGGAGGTCCGGCTGCGCGGCGCCACGCTGAGCCGGACGGACCTGCGGGGCGCCGTCCGGCTCGGTCTGGTCGACGGCCACCAGGGGCTGCGCGGGGCGGTCATCAGCTCCCTCCAACTGATGGAGCTGGCACCCCAGTTCGCCCACGCGCTGGGGATCGAGGTCAAGGACCGCTGAGCACCTGAGCCCCTTCGCCCGTTCAGCCGGGCGTCGCTCGGTGACGCCCGGGCGAACAGTCCGCCAAACCTGCCGTCGGCACCTGGTGGGCCGGTCGGGCCGAGGTGGAGACTTCTCCGCGATCGATGGCCCCGACTTGTGCACACAACATCGCCAGCGAAGGGACGGACCGGTCTGATGGCCGAGTTGAGTCGTAGGAAGTTCGTCACGCTGTCCGGCGCCGCCGCGGCAGGCCTCGCCGTGGCCGGCACCGGAGCCGCGGGGCCCGCGGGGGCCGCCCAGGGAAGTGGCGCAGCTCCCGCTTCCACCGCCGCGCTCAGCGCGACCGGCACCATCACCGACGCCCGGCACGTGGTGATCCTGATGCAGGAGAACCGCAGCTTCGACCACTACTTCGGCACGCTGCGCGGCGTGCGCGGCTTCGCCGACCGCAGCGCCATCCAGATCTCCGGCGGCTACAGCGTCTTCAACCAGCCGAACGGCCTGCTCGCCCGCCAGTACCCCTGGCAGTTCAGCCAGACCAAGCCGGCCGGCGGAGCGGACCCGGAGCGCCTCGCCCAGTGCAACGGAGACCTCAGCCACGGATGGGGTGACCAGCACAAGGCCTGGAACGGCGGCAAGATGGACTCCTGGGTCGCCGCCAAGGGCAACGTCCGCACGCTCGGCTTCCTCACCCGCCAGGACATCCCGTTCCACTACGCCCTGGCCGAGAACTGGACGATCTGCGACGCCTACCACTGCTCCGTGCTCAGCGCGACCGGCCCCAACCGCACCTACCACTGGTCCGGCCAGATCGACCCGGCCGGCACCGCGGGCGGCCCGGCCTACGACGGCGGCGACGAGAAGGGCCTGCGCTGGCAGACCTACGCCGAGGCGCTGGAGGGCGCCGGCGTCAGCTGGAAGGTCTACCAGAACGCCGCCGACAACTACGGCGACAACGCCCTGGCGTACTTCACGAACTTCACGGGCGCCCAGGCCGGCAGCCCGCTGGCCGTCAAGGGCATGGGCTCGGTGCCCAAGGTCACCGGGCGGACCCCGGACGACATCGCCGCCGCCATCAAGGCCGACGTCCTGGCCGGGACGCTGCCGCAGGTGAGCTGGATCGTCCCCGACCAGGCCTCCTCCGAGCACCCGTACGCCACCCCGGTGGACGGCGCGCACTTCGTCCACATGGTGATCGACGCGCTCAACGCGGACCCGAACGTCTTCGACTCGTCCGTCCTGTTCATCAACTACGACGAGAACGACGGCTTCTTCGACCACGTCCCGCCGCCCGCCGCCCCGGCCGGCACCCCGGGCGAGTTCTACAACGGCACCAACATCGGCCTCGGCTTCCGCGTCCCGCTCATCGCCGTCTCGCCGTGGACCCGCGGCGGCTGGGTCAACTCCGAGACCTTCGACCACACCTCGGTGCTGCGCTTCCTGGAGACCTGGACCGCCGCCCTCGGCAAGCCCGCCACCTGCCCGAACATCAGCGACTGGCGCCGCCGCGTCTGCGGCGACCTCACCAGCGTGTTCGACTTCGCCAACCCGGTCTACGGCCTGCCCGCGCTGCCCGACACCTCGCAGACCATCGGCCTGTCCGCCTGCGGCCCGCTGCCCAACCCGGCCCCGGTGAACAACCAGCTCCCGGTGCAGGAGTCCGGCACCCGCCCGGCGCGCGCCCTGCCGTACCAGCCGAACGCCAACCTGGACCACCTGGAGTTCGGCTCCGGCGGGGTGATGAAGGTCTGGATCGCGATGGACAACGGGGGCGCCACCGCCACCAAGTCCGCGCACTTCGCGGCCTACGCCAACGCCTACCGCAGCGGCGGCCCCTGGCAGTACACGGTCGACCCGGGCGGCAGCACCAGCGACTTCTTCAACTGCGGCACCAACTTCGGCGGCGGCCCGTACGACCTCACGGTGGTCGGCCCCAACCGCTTCCTGCGCCGCTTCAAGGGCGACGCGACGAAGGCGGGCAAGAACGCCGCCGTCACCGCCTCCTACGCGGTCGAGCCGGGCACCGGCAAGCTCGCGCTCTACTTCCGGCTCGCCAACTCCGGCAGCGCCCCGATCACGTTCACGATCGCGTCCAACAACTACCGCACGGACGGCCCCTGGACGTACCAGGTCCCGGCCGGCGGCAGCGTGAGCGACTTCTTCAACGCCGTGGCGTACAGCAACGGCTGGTACGACTTCACCGTGACGGTGGATGCGGACAGCACCTGGTCCCAGCGCTTCACCGGCCACCTGGAGACGGGTGCGGCGAGCATCACCGGCTGACCGTCGTTCCCACCGCGCCGAACGGGGCCCCACTCCTCCGCCGAGAAGTGGGGCCCCCTCGGGTCAGCGCCGCCAGAACAGGTGGTGGGCCACACCGCTCGGGCTGGGCACGACCTCCAGGTGGAACCGGTCGAGCAGCTCGTCGGGGGAGTCCCAGAGCTTCAGCCCGGTGCCGAGCTTCACCGGGGAGACCGCCACGTGCAGGGTGTCCACGAGGTCGGCGTCGAGGAACTGGCGGATGGTGGTGACCCCGCCGCCGAGGCGGACGTCCTTGCCGCCGGCGGCGTCCCGGGCCTGCGCGAGGACGGTGGCCGGATCGCCGTCGACGAAGTGGAACGTGGTGTCGGAGAGCGTGAACGAGGGCCGGGTGTGGTGGGTCATGACGAACACCGGCGTACGGAACGGGGGCTCGGCACCCCACCAGCCGCGCCACTCGTGGTCCTGCCACGGCCCGCGCTGGGGCCCGAACTTGTTGCGCCCCATGATCTCGGCGCCGATGTTGCGGTCGAAGTCCCGGGTGAAGTAGTCGTCCAGGCCCCGGCTGCCGCCGGGGTCGGTGCGCATCGGCCAGCTCGCGGTGGCCCCGGCCCAGGAGAAGAGCCGCTCGGGGCGGTCGAGGCCGAACGGCAGCTCGAAGCTCTGGTGCTCGCCGGCCGCGACGCCGTCAGCGGAGACGTTGAAGTTCATGACTCTGAGCAGTTGGTTCATGACTGGGGCTCCTGTCCCGTGATCGTGCGGCGGGGTGCCGCACACCGGGACGTCGGAGCGGACCCGGCGGGATTGACATCGGGCCCGGGATTTTTCGAGGACTTTTCTCGGGGGGCGGTCCGGGCCCGTCAGGCGAACGGGCCCCGGGGGAACCACGGGTCGTGGACCTCGCGGGGCCCGTCCGGGGTCAGCAGGGTGAGGCCGAGCGCGCCGGAGGCGTACTCGGCGAGCTGCACCGAGCCGTGCCGGGTCTCCAGTTCGGCCTGCACGGGCACCGGCAGCTTGGTCAGGGCCCGCCGCAGCTGCAGGGCGTCCCGCCGGCTGATCGGCTGCGGCGCGCGCAGCACCAGCCGCAGCGGGCTCATCGGCCCGGCCACCGGCACGCCGCTGCCCAGCTCGTAGCCGACCGCGCCGATCGGGCCCCAGGGCAGCCGGTGGTCCGCGACCAGCCGGCCGACCTCGGGCAG
>NZ_LFVW01000228.1:0-16686 GCF_001182915.1 Kitasatospora sp. MY 5-36 | reverse complement strand
CGCTGCTCGGCCCCGCCGAGCGCCGAGCCGCCTGGGCCACGCCCGACGGCCTGCGGGAGGCGCTGGACTGGGCGGAGGCACGGCTTGCCGCCGTCGGCCGTCCGTCGGCCGGGCCCGCGCGGCAGATCCGGACCTGGAACCTCTCCGGCCTGTTCCGCCTCCCCACCGCCACCGGCGCCGACGCCTGGCTGAAGACCACGACGCCCGCGTTCAACGCCCACGAGGGCGAGGTCATCGCGCTGCTCGGCGGCGTGGACCGCGGGCTCGTGCCGACCGTCCTCGCCGCCGACCCCTCCGCCGGCCGGCTGCTGCTCGACCACGTCCCCGGCGAGGACTGCTGGAGCCCCTCCGCCGGGACGGTGGCCGACGTCGTCCCCCGCCTCGTCGCCGCCCAGGCCGCGCTCGCGGACCGCCCGGCCGACCTGGCCGGCCTGCGCGACCGCACCCCGCGCGCCCTGGCGGCCCAGCTGGCGGCCCTGTCGGACCGGTTCGCCGAGGAGACCGACCTCACGCCCGAGGAGCTGGACCGGCTGGCCGCCTTCGCCGCCGACCTGCCCGGGCTGCTGGACCGGCTCGCCGACTGCGGCCTGCCGGAGACGCTGCTGCACGGCGACTTCCACCCCGGCAACTGGCGCTCCGACGGCGCCGGCACGGTGGTCGTCGACTACGCCGACTCCTGCCTCGGCCACCCCGCCCTGGACGGGCTGCGCCCGCGCGCCTACCTCGGCGAGGAGGCCTGGCAGCAGCACGTCCGGGTCTGGACGGAGGCCTGGCAGCGCCACGCCCCCGGCTCCGACCCGCGGCGCGCCCTCGAACTCGCCGAGCCGCTCTACCACCTGTCCTACGCCCTGCGGTACCAGGAGTTCCTGGACCACATCGAGCAGAGCGAACGCCCCTACCACGAGGGCGACCCGGCCGCCGAGCTGCGCGCCCTGCTGGCCTGCGGAGCGGCCGGTCGGCCCGCGTAGACTGCCGAGGTGGAACGACCGACGCCGGCCCCCGGAGCCTCCGGGACTCCCGTCCTGCCCGAGCTGCCGCTGCAGGAGCTGGAGTGCTTCGCCGTCCTCGTCCACCAGTTGCACTTCGGGCGGACGGCGGAGCGCCTCGGCGTCTCGCAGGGGCGGGTCTCCCAGCTGATCAAGCGCCTGGAGAGCAGGGTCGGCGCACCGGTGTTCCAACGGACCAGCCGCCGGGTTGAGTTGACCGGACTGGGGCGGGCGCTGGCCGAGCAGGTGGTGCCCGCCTTCGAGCGGCTCCGGGAGGGCTACGACGCGGCCCGGGCCGCCGCGGCCACCGCGCGGCCGCTGCGGCTGGGCTTCCAGTGCGCGGTGTACGAGCCGGTCGCCCGGGTGCTCGCGCGCCTGCCGGAGGGCACGGTGCAGCTGGTCGAACTGCCGTGGGCGGACCCGTTCTCGCACCTCGCCCGGGGCGGGGTGGACCTGGCGATCGTGCTCGCCCCGTGCCGGGAGCCGGGCCTGGACGTGCTGATGGAGTTCTCCCGCCAGCCGGTGTACCTGGCGGTCTCCGCCGAGCGGCGCCTCGGCGGGGCGGACGGCGCGGACGGGGTGGGCGCGGAGGAGCTGGCCGGGGTGCCGCTGATCGAGCCGCGCGGCCCGGCGCCCGAGTACTGGCGGTGGGCGCAGGCGCCCCGGCGGACGCCGGGCGGGCGGGAGCTGGCCTACCCGGCGGGTGCGGCCACCATCCAGGAGGGCCTGTCGATGGTGGCCGGCACCCGTCAGGGGCTGCTGCTGTGCGAGCGCAGCACGGCGTACGTCCGGCGGCCGGACATCCGCTTCCTGCCGGTGCCCGGGCTGGAGCCGACGGCGCTGGAGGTGGTCCAGCACGAGCGGCGGCCGCACCGGCTGGCGGCCGGGTTCGTCGAGCTGCTGGCCGGGCTCCTCGACTGAGCCCGCGGGGAATCAGACGGCCGGTCGGGCCGCGGGCCGGGTCGGTGATCGGGCCGGGCCGGTGATCGGGCCGCCGTCAGGGCCGCCGGTCGTCGGGCCGGGAGAGCAGGGCGATCAGCAGTCCGACGGCCGCCAGCCCGGCCGCGGTGAGCAGGACGGCGCGGTTCCCGGCCCGGTCGACGACCAGTCCGCCGGCGAAGGAGCCGAGCGCGATGCCCGCGTTGAACACGCCCGCCCAGACCGCCGCCGAGGCCTCGATCCGGGCCGGGTCGGCGGTGCGGACCCAGGCCTGGGTGGAGACCGACACCCCGCCGTACGAGGCGCCCCAGACGACCAGGACGAGCAGGACGGTGACGACGCCGCCGGCGTACGCGAGCAGGGCGGCGGCCAGGGCGACCCCGGCCAGGGCGATGGCGACGGCGGTCTTCGGGCGGCGCCCGGACAGCGGGCCGAGGGTGAAGTTCCCGGCGACGCCCGCGAGTCCGTACACCAGCAGGCAGGCGGCGATCACGCCGGTGCTCAGGCCCGCGTCGGCTTCGAGGACCGGGCGGATGTAGGTGTAGCCGGCGAAGTGTCCGAGCACGACGAACGCGGTGATCGCGATCCCGGCGGCGACGCCCCGGTGGCGCAGGGCGCCGGCCAGTCCGCGGAGCCGTCCGCGCTCGTGCACGGGCAGCGCGGGCAGGGTGGCGGCGAGGACGGCGGCGGAGGCGGCGCCGAGCAGGGCGAGCGCCCAGAACGCGGCGCGCCAGTCGAGCAGCGCGGCCAGGTAGGTGCCCAGCGGGACGCCGAGGACCGAGGCGATGGAGACGCCGGAGAAGATCAGCGTCATGGTGAGCGCGAGGCGCGGGCCGTCGGCGAGGCGCGGGCCGACGCTCGTGGCGAGGCCCCAGACGATGCCCATGGCGGCGCCGAGCAGGACGCGGCCGGCGGCCAGCACCGCGAAGTCCGGCGCCAGCGCGGTGACCGCGTCGGCCAGGCCGAGCAGCAGCATGAAGGCGACCAGGACGGTCCGGCGGTCGCGCGCGCCGACGAGCAGCGGGGCGAAGGGGGAGAGGGCGGCGGCGATCAGGCCGGTGATGGTGAGGGAGAGGCCGGTGACCCCGTCGGTGACCCCGAGGCTGTGGGACATCGGGGTGAGCAGGCCGACCGGCATCATCTCGGAGGACACCACGGTGAAGGTGGCGAGTGCGACGGCGAGGACCGGGGGCCAGCGGTGCGCGGTGGGTGGGGCGGCTGGTGGGGCGACGGCTTCGGCGTTTGTCATAGGGCCAGCCCATCAGCGGGCGGAGGGGCCGAACAAGATCGATAAGCTCATCGACCCATGAGCCCGGCTAATCGGTTGACAGTGCCGGGAAGGCCCGGCGGCTTCGGGAAGCGCGCCGGCGGCGCCCGCCGCGAACGACCGCGGTCGGGCGCCACCGGCGCCGGGTCACTCCGCCGGGGCGATCCGGTAGCCGCCGCGCGCCGAGTGGAGGCTGAGCGCCTCGACCGGGCAGTAGTCCACGGCCTCGCTCAGCCCGTCCGTCAACTCCGCGCCGCCGTCCGCGTACCCGGCCAGCGGCGCGGCCAGTCCGTCGGCGCCGAGGGCCAGCGAGTCGGGGGCGCTGAGGGCGCACATCCCGGAGCCGATGCAGCGGTCCCGGTCGACCCGGACGAGCACCGGATCGGTGTCCGCGCGGCCCGTCACCAGACCACCCGCAGGGAGTTCGGGCTGCGGGTGAGCAGGCCGCGCCGCCAGTCGATCCGCTCGACCGGGTCGGCCAGCCGCAGCGCGGGCAGCCGGCGGGCCAGCCGGTGCAGGGCGAGTTCCAGCTCCATCCGGGCCAGCCAGGCGCCCAGGCAGTGGTGCGGGCCGGCGCCGAAGGTGAGGGTGGGAGCGGCCAGCGGGGAGAACAGCTCGGTGCGCAGGTCCCCGGTGAAGATCTCCGGGTCGTGGTTGGCGGCGGCCGCGTCGGCGGCGACCACGCTGCCGGCCGGGATGACCACGCCGCCGATCTCGACGTCCTCGACGGTGCGGCGCATCAGCCCGGGCAGGTGCTCCTGGGGGTCGCCGAGCGGGACGGCGCGCAGCAGCTGCTCGGTCGCGGCGACGGCGCTGGCCTCGTCGGAGGCGAGCCGCTGCCAGGCCTCGCGGTCGTCCTGGAGCAGGTAGACCAGGGCGTTGCCGAGGCTGGTCATGGTGGTCTCGTGGCCGGCCACGACCAGGCCGATGACCAGCGCGACCAGCTGGCCCTCGGTGATCGAGCCGTCCTCGGCGGCGGCCGCGAGCAGGCCGCTGACCAGGTCCTCGCCGGGGGCGGCCCGGCGCTGGGCGATCACCTCGGAGCCGAAGGCGGCGAACTCGGTCATCGCGGTGGCGATCGCCTCGGCGCTGTAGGCGGTGGCGGAGAGCGCGTGGTCGCTCCAGTGCGCGAGCCGCTTGCTGTCCAGGTTGTCCAGGTTCATCAGCCGGCTGATCACCGCGACCGGCAGCGGGCGGGAGTAGCCCGCGATGATGTCGGCGGGGGAGCCGTGGTCGATCAGCTCGTCGATCAGCGACTCGACGGCCGAGGCCACCCACGGCCGCCAGCGCTCGATCGCGCGCGGGGTGAAGGCCCGCTGCACGGTGCGGCGCAGCCGCTGGTGCTCGGTGCCGTCGATGTTCAGCATGCTCTGGGGATCGTCCAGGATGTTGGGCGTGACCGTGACCGGCGGGGCGTCCGGCGCGTAGAGCGGGGCGCGGCCCAGCCGCGGGTCGGTCAGCACCTGGCGCACGTCGGCGTGCCGGCTGACCAGCCAGACCGGCGTGCCGGTGGGCAGCGCGGCGAGGCGGGGCGGGCCGGGTTCGAGCCGGCGCATGCAGTGCAGCGGGGGGAGCGGGGCGGTGCCGGCGCTGGTCGCACTGTTCTCGGTGGACATCCGTACTCCAGACTCCAGGACGGTGGGCCGCGGGGCGCGACCCGACGGGGGGTGAATCCGGGGATGGTGCGGGGGACGGGTGATGCGGCCGGCTGGCGGCTCGACACGGGCCGGGGTTCGGTCGGGCTCCTACGGGGGGGGAATTGCGGGGGTCTGGCGCGAAATGTGCGGGGGCGCACGGTCGGTGCGCATCCGGCGCGGCCGGCGCAGGGTCACGCGCCGACGGGTGGGGCGGGTGTGCTGAGCGTGGTCGCTTGGACCGTCTCAGCTACGACCGTACGTGGCTGGCGGGGCGCCCGTCTGCGGCACTTCCAGCCAACGCCGGTGCTTTCCGGGCACTTCGAGGCGCACGGACGGGCGCTCAGTGCCACCTGTGCGCCCCCACCGCCACGGCCGCGCCGGACTGTCGCCGGGCCCCCGGCGGATACCCGGCCGGCACGTGCCACCGGAGAGGTCGTGAGCCGCCTCCACGTGAGCGGACCGGCCCTAGCACACCGTGCCGCGGAGGATCGCCCCGGGCGCTCCGCCGGTGGGCGGCCGGGTGGGCGATACGCTTCGTGGGCAGTTCGTCTTGCAGTCGTTTGTCGCAGGTCAGACCGGTGCAGAGCCGCACCGGCAGACGGAGGTGGAATCGGATGCCCCAGCAGGTCAAGGCAGTCATCGCGCGCGCCAAGGGCGCGCCCGTGGAGGTGGCCACGATCGTGGTGCCGGACCCTGGCCCGGGTGAGGCGGTGGTCCGGATCCAGGCGTGCGGCGTCTGCCACACCGACCTCCACTACCGGGAGGGCGGCATCAACGACGAGTTCCCGTTCCTGCTCGGCCACGAGGCCGCGGGCATCGTGGAGTCGGTCGGCGAGGGCGTCACCGAGGTCGAGCCCGGTGACTTCGTGGTCCTCAACTGGCGCGCGGTGTGCGGCCAGTGTCGCGCGTGCAAGCGGGGCCGCCCGCAGTACTGCTTCAACACCCACAACGCCAAGCAGCGGATGACGCTGCTGGACGGCACCGAGCTGTCCCCGGCGCTGGGCATCGGCGCGTTCGCCGAGAAGACCCTGGTCGCGGCCGGCCAGTGCACCAAGGTGGACCCGGCGGCCGAGCCGGCCGTCGCGGGCCTGCTGGGCTGCGGCGTGATGGCGGGCCTCGGCGCCGCGATCAACACCGGCAACGTCGGCCGGGGCGACTCGGTCGCGGTCATCGGCTGCGGCGGCGTCGGCGGCGCGGCCGTGATGGGCTCCCGGCTGGCGGGCGCGGCGAAGATCATCGCCGTCGACATCGACGACCGCAAGCTGGAGACCGCCCGCAAGCTGGGCGCCACCCACACCGTCAACTCCCGCACCACCGACCCGGTCGAGGCGATCCGCGAGCTGACCGGCGGCAACGGCGCGGACGTGGTGGTCGAGGCGGTCGGCCGCCCGGAGACGTACAAGCAGGCCTTCTACGCCCGCGACCTGGCCGGCACCGTCGTCCTGGTCGGCGTGCCGACCCCGGAGATGACGCTGGAGCTTCCGCTGCTCGACGTCTTCGGCCGCGGCGGCGCGCTGAAGTCCTCCTGGTACGGCGACTGCCTGCCCTCGCGGGACTTCCCGATGCTCGTCGACCTCTACCTCCAGGGCCGCCTGGACCTCGGCGCCTTCGTCACCGAGACCATCGGGCTGGACGCCGTGGAGCAGGCCTTCGAGCGCATGCACCAGGGCGACGTCCTCCGTTCGGTGGTGATCCTGTGACCGCGCGGATCGACTGGCTGGTGACCTCCGGGACCTTCGAACTCGACGGCGGCAGCTGGGAGGTGGAGAACAACGTCTGGATCGTCGGGAACGACGAGGAGGCGGTGGTGATCGACGCCGCGCACGACGCCGAGGCCATCGAGGCCGCGCTCGGCGGCCGCCGGCTGCTGGCGATCGTCTCCACCCACGCGCACAACGACCACATCGACGCGGCCCCGGCCCTCGCCGACCGCACCGGTGCGCCGATCCTGCTGCACCCGGACGACCTGCCGCTGTGGAAGCTCACCCACCCCGAGCGGCTGCCGGACGGCGAACTGGCCGACGGCCAGCGGATCGAGGTGGCGGGCACCGAGCTGACGGTGCTGCACACCCCGGGCCACGCGCCGGGCGCGGTCTGCCTGTACGCGCCCGCGCTAGGCACCGTCTTCACCGGCGACACCCTGTTCCAGGGCGGTCCCGGTGCCACCGGCCGGTCGTTCTCGCACTTCCCGACGATCGTCGACTCGATCCGCGAGCGGCTGCTGACGCTCCCGGCCGAGACCGTGGTGCGCACCGGCCACGGCGACCCGACCACCATCGGCGCCGAGGCCCCGGCCCTGCCGGAGTGGATCGCGCGCGGGCACTGACGCCGCTGCCCGCACGGCCCCCGGGGAACGACCGTTCCCCGGGGGCCGTACGATCGCGGGCATGGCCCACGACCCGCGCGACCTCGACGAATCCTTCCTCGCCTTCTGGCGGGAACGGCACATCTCCACGCTGACCACCACCCGCCCGGACGGCACGCCGCACGTGGTGCCGGTCGGTGTGACGTACCAGCCGGAGACGGGGACCGCCCGGGTGATCACCAGCCGCACCAGCCGCAAGGCCCGCAACGTCGCCGAGGCCGGGCCCGAGGGCCTGCGCGTCGCGGTCTGCCAGGTGGCCGGGGCCCGCTGGTCGACGCTGGAGGGCGTGGCGGTCGTCCGCGAGGAGCCCGAGCAGGTCGCCGAGGCGGAGCGCCGGTACGCCGAGCGCTACCGCGAGCCGCGGGTCAACCCGGACCGGGTGGTCATCGAGATCGCCGTCGACCGCGTCCTCGGGCGGGCCTGAGCGCGCCGGCCGGGAGGGACGGGCCCGGGCCGGCCGCTGTTCCGGAGGACGGATCCGAGTGCGCCTGCTCCGGAGCGGGCCCGAGCGTGTCCGCTCCGGAGGGCGGCCCGGGCACCGCTGTTCCGGAAGCGGAACTCCGGCTTCTGGTACCGGTGTTGCCGCCGTTGCCGGACGGGCGACGGCGGTGTCCCGTCGTCCTCAGCACGGGAAGTGCCCCATACGGTAAGGGAATCGTCACTGTCGGTGACGTGAATGTGACATTAAAGATTCCGAACTTGCCTCTGCTACTTCTTCCACGGCAGCGCATTGGTGTGATCTGATTGGCGGTGCACGGTCAATGCGAGGCGATGGGGGAGTACTGCACCCGCCTCGGCAGCTCGGGGGAACGACACCGGGTGCGCGATTCCGCCGCACCTGAATGTGAGCACTCGGGAGGGGGGAATGGATCGGTGTGCGGGCGTGCCGGACGGCAGCCCGACGTTCTCCGGTCGGAGCTACGGTACCGGTAGTCCGCACGTGCGGCCAGGGGTGGCCTGACGGTCCCGGGTAGCGGCTCGTCGACGCCTTTTCGGGCGTTGCGGAGCCGGCCTCTTGGGCTGCCCATTCACCGCCGCCGGTGGCGGAAACAGCGACACCCCGCCGAACCGTCCTGATGTCGGCCCTTGAACCGGGCCGCGCGAATTCCCTGGCGACCCGGCACGACGACCCCCCGCGGGTCGATGACCGTGTTCTCGGGTCAGAGGTTCTGATCACGATTCAACTTGCCCCGGGGCGACCACGGAACCACGCCGTGGCGCTCCGTCATGAGGAAGGTGCATCGAGTCATGTCTTCTGCAAGCACCGCGCCACAAGAACTGGAATGGACCCTCGAGGAGGGCAAGCCGGCGACCCTGGTCGTCCCTCGATTCGAAGGCGCCGAAGCGGCCTGCGCGTGGCTGAACGCGCTCCTGCCCGACCTCCGTACCGCGCTTCAAAGGTACGGCGCGCTGTACCTGCGCGGCCTCCCGGTCGCCTCCGTCGAGGACTTCGCGCTCGTCCGGGACGTCCTCATCCCGCAGCGGACGCCCTACCGGGAGAAGGCGACGCCGCGCAGCAGCTTCGGCAACGACGTCTACTCGTCCACCGACCTGCCGCCGGCCCAGTCGATCCGGATGCACAACGAGAACAGCTACACCCTGACTTTCCCCGGGCTCCTGATGTTCGCCTGCCTCATCGCCCCCGAGGAAGGCGGGGCGACGCCGGTGGCGGATTGCCGGGAGGTCCTGCGGCACCTGCCCGCCCCCCTGGTCGAGCGCATTCGCTCCCACGGCTGGACCCTGCACCGGAGCTACTCCGAACACATCTCCGTGAGCTGGGAAAAGGCATTCGCGACCGAGCGCCGCGAGGACGTCGAGCAGTACTGCGCGGAGAACCTGATCTCCTGCCGCTGGGACGGCGAGGGAAATCTGAAAACGGTGCAGCGGCGGCCCGGTATCGTCCGGCACCCGGCCACCGATGAGGAGGTCTGGTTCAACCACATGGCCTTCTGGAATTCCTGGTCATTGGACGAGGAACTCCGCGAGACGCTCCTGGACGAATTCGGCGCGGACGGCCTGCCGTTCGAAACCGGCGTGGCCGACGGGAAGCCCCTGACCCGGGACGAGCTCGAGCTCATCAACACCGCCTACGCCGAGGCCACGGTGCGTCAGGCCTGGCAGCCGGGCGACGTCATGCTCGTCGACAACGTGCTCACGGCGCACGGCCGCGACCCGTTCCGGGGCGACCGGAAGATCGTCGTCGCGATGGGCAACCCCGTCGAGCTCGACGACTGCCGGCCCACCGTGGCGGCCTCGGCGGAGACCGGCGGTGCCGCGTGAGCATCACCGAGGAGCCCCTGGCCCCGGCGGCCCGGACCGCACCCGTCGACCCGATGGTCCGCTTCCGGCGGACGGTCGAATCGACCCCGGGCCGGATGGCCGTACGCGGGACCGACCGCACCCTGACCTTCGCCGAACTCGACCAGGACGTAAGGCAGTTGGCCGGGCGACTGGCCGAGCGCGGGCTCGGCCGCGGCGCCCGGGTGGGCGTCAGCATGCACCGCGGCGCGGACCTCGTCGTCGCCCTGCTCGCCGTGTGGCGGATCGGCGCCGCCTACGTGCCGCTGGACCCGGCCTACCCGCGGGAGCGCCTCACCCACATGGTGACGAGCGCCGGCTTGCGGACCGTCCTGGCGGAGCCCGGCAACGGTCCCGCCTGGCCCGCCGGAGTCGACGTCCTCACCCTCGCGGACGCCCTCGCCGCGCCGGCCGCGGACGCGCCGGCGGCACAGGCCTCCCCGGCCGACCCGGCGTACGTGATCTTCACCTCCGGCTCGACCGGGACGCCCAAGGGCGTCGAGGCCACCCGGGGCGGCGTGGCCGCGCTCGCCGCGGACCTCGAGGACGCCGGCTTCTACGCCGACCGGCCGCGCCTGGTGGCCTGGAACGCGAGCATCTCCTTCGACGCCTCCGTCCAGCAGTGGGCCCGGATCTGCCGGGGCGACAGCATCGTGGTGATCGGCGAGAACGAGCGCACCGACCCGGCCGTGCTGCGAGCCCTGCTCGACGAGCACGCCGTCGACGACCTGGACCTGACGCCCTCGCACTGGGAGGTGCTGCGCGAGGCCCTCCTCGCCCCCACCGCCGACGGCCGCGTGCTGCGGCTGTTCATGGGCGGCGAGCCGGTGCCGGCCGAGGTCTGGCGGGAGCTGGGCGAGGCCCGCGCCGCCGGGACGGTCGAGGCGATCAACCTGTACGGCCCCACCGAGTGCACGGTGGACGCCACCGCGGGCTGGATCACCGGCGAGGGCCCGCACATCGGCCTCCCGCTGCCCGGGTTCACCGCCCACGTGCTCGACGAGCACCTGCGTGCCGCGCCCGTCGGCGAGCCGGGCGAGCTCTACCTGGCCGGGCCCTCCGTGACCACCGGCTACGTCGGCCGGCCCGCGCTGACCGCGCAGCGGTTCGTCGCCGATCCGACCGGCACCGGCCGCCGGATGTACCGCACCGGCGACCGGGTGCGGCTGCGCCCGGACGGCGCCATCGACTACCTCGGCCGGGTCGACCGGCAGATCAAGATCCGCGGCTACCGGGTGGAACTGGGCGAGATCGAGGCCGCGCTCGCCGCGCACCCGGGGGTCAGGACCGCCGCCGTCGTCCTGCACGGCACCGCGACCGCCGGCGACCAGCTGGTCGGGTACGTCGTCCCGGAGGGCGGGAGCGCCCCGCACACCCGGGAGCTCCAGGAGCACCTGGGCGGCCTGCTGCCGTCGTTCATGGTCCCGTCGGCCTTCGTCACGCTGGAGGCCATGCCGCTGAGCGTGAACGGCAAGGTGGACCACCGGGCCCTGCCCGCCGTGGACGAGGCCCTGTGGGCCGACGGCGGCCAGGAGGCCGGGGACGAGCCGCAGGGCGAGTTCGAGACCCTGATCGCCGGCGTGTGGTCCGAGGTGCTCGGCCGGCCGCGGATCAGTCCCACCGACAACTTCTTCTCGCTGGGCGGCCACTCGCTCATCGCGCTGCGCGTCATCGGCCGGCTGAAGAAGCAGTTCGGCATCACCGTGTCCACGAAGGAGGTCTACCAGCACCCCGAACTGCGCGGGCTGGCGGCCTTCGTGGAGTCCCGTCGGACGGAGGGCAAGTGAACACCGCACAGGACACCACCGTCATCAGCATCCGGCGCCCGGAGGGAGCCGCGCTGACGCTGATCTGCCTGGGCTTCTGCGGCGGCGGGACGGCCTCCTACCACCTGTGGGCCGACGCCGTTCCGGCCGACATCGCCCTGTCGGCGATCTGCTACCCGGGCCGGGAGGGCAGGTTCCTGGAGGACTTCGCCACCGACTGGGAGGAGCTGGCCCAGGACGCCACCGCGGCCGTGCTCTCCGCCGTCGACGGCCCGTACGTGCTCTTCGGGCACAGCATGGGCGGCTGGATGGCCTTCGACGTCGCCGCGCGGATCGAGAGCGCCGGCGGGCCGCTGCCGCTGAACCTGGTCGTCTCCTCGGCCAACGCGCCCGCCCGCGGGCTGACGCCCCGCGACATGTTCCCGTCCCAGCAGGACGACGACGACGGCCTGCTGCTCTGGATGAAGACCCACGGCCTGATGCCGGCGCACGTCCTGGAGGACCCCGAACTCCAGGAGATGGCCGTCGAGTTGATGCGCGCCGACATCCGGGTCCGGGACACCTTCCGGTACACCGAGGGCGCCACCGTCAGCATGCCGGTGCAGATGCTCTCGGGCGCCGACGACGACGTCATCGAGGCCGACGCGGGCGAGCAGTGGCGCGCGCTGGCCCTGGGCGAGTACCGCCACGACGTCCTTCCCGGCGGGCACTTCTACACCCCGGAGGTCTGGAAGACGCTGCCCTCCAGGATCGCCGCCCTCGACCCGAGCGAGAGGAGCCGGCGGTGAGCACCGACGCCACCCTCGACGTGATCGTCAGCGGCACCGAGTCGGACTCCCACACCTGGAACCTCGTCTTCCTCCAGCTCCAACTGGAGGACTGGGGACACCGGGTGCGCAACCTCGGCCCGTGCCTGCCGGGCGCGGAACTGGCGGCGGAGTGCCGGCGCGACGCCCCCGACCTCATCGTGCTCAGCAGCGTCAACGGCCACGGCGAGAGCGACGGGCTGTCCGCCGTCGCGGAGCTGCGCGCCGTCCCGGAGCTCGCCGACACGCCGATCGTCATCGGCGGGAAGCTCGGCACCGGCCGGCAGCTGCAGGCCGGGGCGGGCGGCGGGGGCGGCGAGTCCATGACGCGCCGGCTGCTGGACGCCGGGTTCTCCGCGGTCTTCCACGAGTCGGCCGGACTGCCGGAGTTCGAGCGGTACGTCTCCGCCCTCGGCGCCGTGAAGGCGGGGCGGACCGGCCGCGTCCTGGAGGAGCTCCGCGCCGCCCCCACGCCATGAACGACGCGCCGGTCAACGCGTTCGCCGACTTCGTCCGACGGTCGCACGCCCGGGGCAACCTGGTGGTGCAGCCGCGGATGGGCTTCGGCGACCCGCTGGCCATGCGGGAGGGGCTGGTCGCCGTCAAGGCGGCCAACGCCACCACGGTCGGCACGATCACCCTCGACAGCTACACCCGGCTCGGCAAGCTCGCCGACGCCCGGCGGGCCGTCGACGGCGGCGGCGACCTCAACGGGTACCCGATCAGGACCCACCCCCCGGCGACCAACCGGGGGGTGCTGGAGGGCGTGCGCGAGCGCGACTTCCCGGTCCAGGTGCGGCACGGCTCGGCCAGCCCCTACGGCATCATCGCCGCCTCGCTGGAAGCGGGGCTCGACACCACCGAAGGCGGCCCGGTCTCCTACTGCCTGCCGTACGGCCGCCTGCCGCTGCGCGAGGCGGTGCGGAACTGGGAACGGTCCTGCGAGCTGATGGTCCGGGCCCGCGACGGCGAGGTCGAACCGCACGTCGAGACCTTCGGCGGCTGCATGCTCGGCCAGCTCTGCCCGCCCAGCCTGCTGGTGGCGATCAGCGTCCTGGAAGGCGTGTTCTTCCGCCAGCACGGACTGCGCAGCATCTCGCTGAGCTACGCGCAGCAGACCAACGCCGAGCAGGACCGGGAGGCGGTGCTGGCCCTGCGCCGGCTCGCCGACGCGCTGCTGCCGGACGTCGACCGCCACATCGTGATCTACAACTACATGGGGGTCTACCCCGGCACCCGCTCGGGCGCCCTGCTGCTGCTGGAGCAGGCCGCCGAGCTGGCGGTCCGCACCGGGGCGGAGCGGCTCATCGTCAAGACGGCGGCCGAGGCGCACCGCATCCCCACCGTCCGGGAGAACGTCGAGGCCCTGGAGATCGCGGCGCTCGCCGCGCAGAACGCGGGCGGATCGGCGCCGGCCGACACCGGGGCGGGCAGCGAGGTCCTGGACGAGGCGACCGCGCTCGTGGACACCGTCCTCGGCCTGAACACGGACGTGGGCGCCGCCCTGGTGGAGGCGTTCGCCCGGGGACTGCTGGACGTCCCGTACTGCCTGCACCCGGACAACGCCGGGCGGGCCAGGAGCTACATCGAGTCCGACGGGCGGCTGCGCTGGTCGCACACCGGCGCCCTGCCCGTCCGGCCGTCCGGGCGATCCGCCGGCGACCGCTCGATGAGCGCCTCGGACCTGCTCCGGGCCCTGTCCCACGTGGCGCGGTCGTTCGACGAGCGCGCCGCCACCACGCTGGACCGGCTCCCCGGGATCCCCGGCTGAACCCCCTGCCACAACCGCAGAACCAGAGACCGCAGAACCAGAGACCGCAGGACCAGAGAACCGAAGGAAGAGACCCCTTGACCAGCGAGTTCGAGTCTGCACGGCCCGGTGCACTGCCGGACCACCTCAAGAACCCCGCGACCCGGTCCGTGCTGCGGATCCAGAACCAGATCGTCCAGGCGGGGCGCGAACTACTCCTCGGCGAGGGGTTCGTGGAGCTGCTGCCGCCGATCATCGGACCGGTGACGGACCCGGGCGGCCGGGGCGCCAAGCAGGTGGACGTCGACTTCTACGGCCACCGCTACAAGCTGATGACCAGCGCGATCCTCTACAAGCAGGCGTCGCTGCTCGCCTTCGACAAGGTGTTCTACGTCGCGCCGAACGTCCGGCTCGAACCCCTGGAGACCGCGAACATCGGCCGCCACCTGGCGGAGTTCCACCAGTTCGACGTGGAGATCGCCGGCGCCACCCAGCAGGACGCGATGGGGGTGGCGCAGTCCATCGTGACCGCGGCGGTCGAGCGCGTGGTGCGGACGCTGGGCGACGACCTGGACGCCCTCGGCCGCGACGCGGACGCCTTCACCCCGCTGCTCACCCGCGACACCCCCTTCGAGCGGATCAGCCACGGCGAGGCGATGGCCGAGCTGGCACGGCTGGGCCACGAGCAGAACCACGACGCGGAGATCGACTGGCAGGGCGAGGGCCTGCTCTCGCACAAGTCCGACGCGCCGTTCTTCATCGTCGACTACCCCAAGGGCTCGCGCGGCTTCTACGACCGCGAGGACCCGCAGCGCCCGGAGGTCCTGCGCAACTTCGACCTCATCGCCCCCGAGGGCTTCGGCGAACTGATCAGCGGCAGCGAGCGGGAGTTCGACTACGCGCGGATCATCGCCCGGATGCGGGAGAGCGGCGAGAACCCGGCCAAGTACGAGTGGTACCTGAAGATGGTCCGCGAGGGCATCCCGGGCAGCGCCGGCTTCGGGATCGGCATCGAGCGGCTCACCCGCTACGTCGCCGGGCTGGACGCGGTCTGGCAGGCCACCCCGTTCCCGAAGGTCCCCGGGGTGGTCTCGCCGTGAGTGGGGTGCTGAGCGCCCCGGGGTTCCCGGAGGCCGCGATCCGGTCCCGGGCCAGGGAGGGCGCCGCCCGCGCGTTCCCCTCGACGGACGGCTACGGCCTGACGCTGTTCGGCGCCGGCGGCACGGGCGGCGACGCACGGTCGGTGGCGCCCCGCGGCGGGGACGCGCTGGACGCGATGCGCCTGGTCCCGCCGGTCTTCGTGCCCCAGCGGCTGGAGAAGCTCACCGACCTGGCCCGCGAACCGCTCTACGGCGACGTCGAACTCGCCACCGACATCGGCGGGTTCCGCTCGGCGCTGCCGGTGTACGTGTCGGCCTTCGGCTCCACCCAGGTCGCCTCCTCCGGACTGGGCCTGGCGGCCAGCCGCCAGGCCGGACGCCTGGGCATCCCGCTGGTCATCGGCGAGAACGTGGTGCCGACCAACGGCTTCGCCGGCGCCTCCGGCAGCGGTTCGGCTGACGCCTCCGCCGACACCGGCGACAGCATGCTCGCCCGGCTGCGCGCCTACGAGCAGGAACTCCCGGACGACATGGGCGGGTTGGCGTTCCAGCAGAGCACCGAGGACGCGGACGCCGAGGTGTGGAACCAGATCTACAGCGCCCCGGCCGCGAAGGCGCTGCTGGAGTCCGGCCGCCTGGCCTTCGAACTCAAGGTGGGGCAGGGCGCCAAGCCCGGGCTCGGCGGGATGACGGTGCTGAAGCGCGAGGTGGCGGCGCAGCTGGCGGATCGGTACAGCACCGACGAGAGCGTCTTCGCCGACGGGCAGGGCGAGGACGACCGGGTACTGCGGTCCAGCAGTCCGGGCACGTTCACGGCGGAGATCCTGCGCCAGCAGATCCGGTTCATGCGCAACAACTATCCGCGCGCGCGGATCTGGGTGAAGCTCCCGCCCGGGCGCGACATCCACGAGGCGGCGGTCGTGGCCTGGGCGAGCGGCGCGGACTCGGTGACCGTGGACGGCGCCGAGGGCGGCAGCGGCTGGGCGCCCAGCAGCTTCCTCGACCAGGTGGGCCTGCCGCTGGGCGAGTGCCTGCGCCGGCTGGGGCCGCCGTCCAGGTCGAACTGCCTGCTGGCCTCGGGCCGGATGTGGGAGGGCGCCAGGGCCGCGAAGGCCCTGGCGCTCGGCGCCCGCGCCGTCGGGCTGGGCCGGGCGGCCCTGCTCGCGGCGGACGAGGACCCGCAGGACGGGATCGCCCGGCTGGTCGCCTGTCTCGCCTTCGAACTGCGGCTGCTGATCAGCGCGTTGGGCAAGTACACGCCCGCCGCCCTGGACCCGGAGGACGTCTGGCTCCCGGAAACGGCCGGGCCGTACCTCCACCCGTAGGACACGGGGCGCCGCCCCTTCGCTTGCGTGAACGTCCGATCCGTTTATCCCGCACGTCCCGTGCATCCCGTAGAGAAGGAGAACCGCTGTGACGAACCCGTTCGAGGACGCCGAGGGCCGCTACCTGGTCCTGGTCAACGACCAGAACCAGCACTCCCTGTGGCCGAACGTGCTCGCGGTCCCGGCCGGCTGGACCACGGCCTTCGGCGAGAACGACCGCCAGGCCTGCCTCGAGTACATCGAGCAGCACTGGACCGACCTGGCGCCGCGCCCGACGACGGTCGGCTGACCCGCGGTCCCGGACCCCTTTTCCTCCATTCCGTTCGCACACCCGCGTGCGGCCCCGGCCAGGTGACGAGGCACCTGGCCGGGGCGGCCGGTCACGCGCATCGATCACCGCCGGATAGGCACCAGAGGGAGATTCCCAATGATGTTGTCAAGCCAGGG
>NZ_LFVW01000227.1:0-10668 GCF_001182915.1 Kitasatospora sp. MY 5-36 | reverse complement strand
AGGGCACCGTCCTGCCCCCGCTCGCCGCGCACCTGGCCGGACTCGGCCGCGGCACCCGGGTGGCCGAGCGGGAGCGCCTGGCGCTCGCCGGGCAGCTGGTGCTGGGGACGGACGGCTGGGCGCTGCTGGCCCTCGACCCGGTGGACGGCGCCGTCCGGGCGGTGGACCCGGACTACGCGACCGCCCGCCACTGCAACGCGGACCTGCGCGCCTTCGTCCGCTGCCTGGAGGTGTTCGCCGGCTGGTGGCCGGCTCTGCGCGGGCTCGACCCGGTGGCCGCGGGCGGGGCGGTGGACGCCCTGCAGCACGCGCTGGCGGCCGTGGACGGCACGGTCTTCACCGACCCGGAGAACTGGTGGGCCGTCATCGTCGAGCAGCTGTGGGACGGCCTCCTCTGACGGACGGCGGGCCGCCGGAAGACCGGCCCGCCCACCGGCCCGCCCACCGGCCCACCCACCGGCCCGCGGACCGGTTCCGGACCGGCGCGAATACCGCCGCACCCCCTCTCACCAGGGCCCGGATCGCGTAGCGTGGAGAGTTATGCGACTCGGTGTGCTCGACGTAGGTTCCAACACGGTCCACTTCCTCGTGGTGGACGCCCATCCGGGCGCTGCTCCGCTGCCCGCGTACTCGCACAAGGCCGAGCTGCGTCTGGCGGAGCTGCTGGACGAGGACGGCGCGATAAGCGAGGCCGGGGTCGAGCGGCTGGTCGGCCACGTCGCGTCCTCGCTGCGGGTCGCCGAGGACAAGGGCGTCGTCGACATCCTCCCGTTCGCGACCTCCGCCGTGCGCGAGGCCGCCAACGGCGAGGAGGTGCTGCGCCGGGTGGCCGCCGAGACCGGCGTCGAGCTGCGCGTGCTCTCCGGGCAGGACGAGGCCCGGCTCACCTTCCTGGCTGTCCGCCGCTGGTTCGGCTGGTCCTCGGGCCGGCTGCTCAACCTGGACATCGGCGGCGGTTCGCTGGAGATCGCCTGCGGCCTGGACGAGCAGCCGGACGTCGCCTGCTCGCTGCCGCTGGGCGCCGGACGGCTGACCGCCCGCTGGCTGCCGGGGGACGTCGCCGACCCGGAGGGGCTGCGCGAGCTGAGACGCCACATCCGGGCCGAGCTCGCCACCGTGGTCGGCGAGATCACCCGGCTCGGCCCGGCCCGGCACGCGGTCGCCACCTCCAAGACCTTCAAGCAGCTGGCCCGGATGACCGGCGCCGCCCCCGCCGACGCCGGTCCGTACACCGACCGCCGGCTCACCCGCAGCGGGCTGGCCGCCTGGCTGCCCCGGCTGTCGGCGATGACCGTCGCCGAGCGCGCCCGGATCCCCGGCGTCTCCGAGGGCCGGGCCAAGCAGCTGCTGGCCGGCGCGCTGGTCGCTGATGCCGCGATGGACCTGTTCGGGCTGGAGGAGCTGGACGTCTGTCCGTGGGCGCTGCGCGAGGGCATCATCCTGCGCCGCCTGGACACCATGGACAGCCCGGCCGACCGCCGCCGCCCGGCGCTCACCCCGTAAGCCGGGCGCGCACCCCGGGGCGCGCACCCGGGCGGCCGCCCGGACAGTCGTCCGGACCCGTCCCGACCGACCGCCGACCGACCGCCCCGGGGCAACGTGCCGATGGTCACTGCGCCGGTCGTCCCGCCCCGTTCGCCGCGTGCTCCGCATACGCTGTCTCCCGTGGTGCAACCAGCGGGCGAGGACGGAACGCAGGAGGACCGCACTCCCGGGAGCGGGCAGTCGCGGCCGGACGGCCCGCGCCGCAGGCTCGGCAAGGCGGTCACGGGCGCCACTGCCGCCCAGGCCGCCAAGCAGGCCTCGAAGGCGGTCAAGGCCGCCCAGCGCACCGCGAAGACCGCCGCGGCGAAGACGGCGCGAACGGCGAAGACGGCGAAGACGCCCACCGCGAAGCAGCCCGCCCCGAAGACGAAGCAGCCCGCCGCCAAGGCCGCCCCGAAGGAGACCCGCACCGCCCGGGCCGCCGGCGCCGCCAAGGCCGCCGTCCAGTCCGTCCGCTCGGTCAAGGCCGCCAAGCGGGACGCCGCCCGCCCGCCACTGCTGCGCACCACCGACCGGCTGGTGCTGCCCCGGCACCCGGCCCTGCACATCCCCGACACCAAGGTGGCGCTGTCCACCGCCTCGGTGTACCCGGCGAGCACCGCCGTCGCCTTCGAGCTGGCCGCCAAGCTCGGCTACGACGGGGTCGAGGTGATGGTCTGGAACGACCCGGTCAGCCAGGACATCGACGCCCTGCGCCGGCTCTCCGACGCCCACCGGCTGCCCATCCTGGCCGTGCACGCGCCCTGCCTGCTGATCACCCAGCGGGTGTGGAGCACCGACCCGTGGACCAAGCTGGTCCGGGCCCGGGCGGCGGCCGAGAAGCTCGGCGCGAGCGCCGTGGTCGTCCACCCGCCGTTCCGCTGGCAGCGCCAGTACGCCCGGGAGTTCGTCGAGGGGATTCACAGGATGGCGGGCGAGACCGACGTCCGCTTCGCCGTCGAGAACATGTACCCGTGGCGCTACCGCGACCGCGAGATGCTCGCGTACGCCCCCGGCTGGGACGTCACCGACGAGGAGTACCGGCACTTCACCATCGACCTCTCGCACGCGGCCACCTCCCGGATCGACACCTTCGCCATGGTCGAGCGGATGGGCGACCGGCTCGCCCACGTCCACCTGGCCGACGGCAGCGGCTCCGGCAAGGACGAGCACCTGATCCCCGGCCGCGGCAAGCAGCCCTGCGCCGAGCTGCTGGAGCACCTCGCCCGGACCGGCTTCGACGGCCACGTGGTGCTGGAGGTCAACACCCGCCGCTCGGCCTCCCCCGCCGAACGCGAGGCCGACCTGGCCGAGGCCCTCGCTTTTACCCGCTTGCACCTGGCCACCCCCTCGCGCGTACGCTGAGCCGTCCGGTCCGCCCGGGCGTCAAATGCCGTACGAAGGGGGACGCATGACGGAGAGTCGGAACTACCGCGAGGCCGCCGCGAGCTTCGGCGGGGTCGCCGCCGAGTACGAGCAGGGCCGCCCCGGCTATCCCGACGAGCTGTTCGACGCGCTGGAGCGGCTCTGGGGTCGCGGCCTCGCCGGTGCCCGGGTCCTGGACGTCGGCGCCGGGACGGGCATCGCCACCCGGCTGCTGGCCGCGCGCGGTGCGGAGGTCGTCGCCGTCGAGCCCAGCCCCGGCATGGCCGCCCGGTTCCTGGCCTCCTCGCCGGGCCTGCCGCTGGTCCGGGGCACCGGCGACGACCTGCCCTTCCACGACGGGTCCGTCGACCTGGTCGCCTACGCCCAGGCCTTCCACTGGACGTACCCCGAGAAGTCCGTCCCCGAGGCGGTCCGGGTGCTGCGGCCCGGGGGCGCCGTCGCCGCCTGGTGGAACGTGTACGACGAGACCGTGCCGTGGATCCGGGCCAGGAGCGAGCGGATGGCCGCCGCCCTCCCCGGCCGCTTCCACGGCTACGGCGGGATCAGCGGCCACGTCGGGCACTTCGCCCCGGCCGGCCTCGTGGTCGAACGGACGGCACTGCGCTGGGAGCGGCGGGTCACCGTCGAGCACGTGCTCACCGACCTCACCTCCCGCTCCTACCTGGCCTCGCTCAGCCCCGGGGAGCGCGCGCCGGTGCTGGCGGCCGAACGGGAGGCCATGGTCGCCGCGTTCCCGGACGGCGTCGTGGTCGAGCCGTTCAGTCTGGACCTCACCGTGGCCGTCAAGCCCGGCTGACGCCCGGAGCCCGCCCGCACCGCCGTCCGCCCGCACCGCCGTCCGCCCGCCCGCGTCCCCGCCTGCCCGCATCGCGGACGGACCGTCCGCCGGCCGGACGGCGGGCGTAGGCTCGGTACCCACAGCGGCCCCCGAACCCTCCCAGCAGCGGGGTGCCCGCGAGAGCCCCGAAGGAGTGGAGCACAGTGCCCGAGCTGAGGTCCCGTACGGTCACCCACGGTCGCAACATGGCAGGCGCCCGGGCGCTTCTCCGGGCGGCCGGCGTAGCCCGCGAGGACTTCGGCAAGCCGATCATCGCGGTGGCCAACTCCTTCACCGAGTTCGTCCCCGGGCACACCCACCTCCAGCCGGTCGGCCGGATCGTCTCCGAGGCGATCAAGCAGGCGGGCGGCATCCCGCGCGAGTTCAACACCATCGCCGTGGACGACGGCATCGCGATGGGCCACGGCGGCATGCTCTACTCGCTGCCCTCGCGCGACCTGATCGCCGACTCGGTCGAGTACATGGTCAACGCGCACTGCGCCGACGCCCTGATCTGCATCTCCAACTGCGACAAGATCACCCCGGGCATGCTGATGGCCGCGCTGCGCCTGAACATCCCGACCGTCTTCGTCTCCGGCGGCCCGATGGAGGCCGGCAAGGCCACCCTGGTCGACGGCACCGTGCGCAAGCTCGACCTGGTCGACGCGATCTCCCAGGCGGTCAACGAGAACGTCTCCGACGAGGACATCGCGATCATCGAGGAGAACGCCTGCCCCACCTGCGGCTCGTGCTCCGGCATGTTCACCGCCAACTCGATGAACTGCCTGACCGAGGCGATCGGCCTCTCGCTGCCGGGCAACGGCTCGGTGCTCGCCACCCACACCGCCCGCCGGGCCCTGTACGAGCGGGCCGGGCAGAACGTCGTCGAGATCGCGAACCGCTACTACGGCGGTGACGACGCCTCGGTGCTGCCCCGGGCGATCGCCACCCGCGCCGCCTTCGAGAACGCCATGGCCCTGGACATCGCCATGGGCGGCTCGACCAACACCATCCTGCACCTGCTCGCCGCCGCCCAGGAGGCCGAGCTGGACTTCGACATGCGGGCCATCGACGCGATCTCCCGCAAGGTGCCCTGCCTGTCCAAGGTCGCGCCGAACGGCTCGTACTACATGGAGGACGTGCACCGGGCCGGCGGCATCCCGGCCATCCTCGGCGAGCTGTACCGGGCCGGGCTGCTCAACGAGGACGTCCACACCGTGCACGCCGACTCGCTCGCCGAGTGGCTCAAGACCTGGGACGTGCGCGGCGGTTCGCCGTCCGCCGAGGCCGTCGAGCTGTGGCACGCCGCCCCCGGCTGCGTCCGCTCCGCCGAGGCCTTCTCGCAGTCCGAGCGCTGGGAGTCGCTGGACACCGACTCGGCCAAGGGCTGCATCCGCAGCGCCGAGCACGCCTACTCGGTCGAGGGCGGCCTGGCCGTGCTGTACGGCAACCTCGCCGAGGACGGCTGCATCGTGAAGACCGCCGGCGTGGACGAGTCGATCTGGACCTTCAGCGGCCCGGCCGTCGTGGTCGAGTCCCAGGAGGACGCGGTCGAGGCGATCCTCGCCAAGCGGGTCAAGGAGGGCGACGTCGTCGTCATCCGCTACGAGGGCCCCAGGGGCGGCCCGGGCATGCAGGAGATGCTCTACCCGACCTCCTTCCTGAAGGGCCGGGGCCTGGGCAAGGCCTGCGCGCTGGTCACCGACGGCCGCTTCTCCGGCGGCACCTCGGGCCTGTCCATCGGCCACGCCTCCCCGGAGGCGGCCTCCGGCGGCACCATCGCGCTGGTCGAGGACGGCGACACCATCGCCATCGACATCCCCGGCCGCCGAATCTCCCTGGAGGTCCCGGACGAGGTGCTGGCCGAGCGCCGCCGCGTCCTGGAGGCCACGGGCGGCTACCGGCCGAAGAACCGCGAGCGCCAGGTCAGCCAGGCCCTGCGGGCCTACGCCGCGATGGCCACCTCCGCCGACAAGGGCGCCGTCCGCGACGTGTCCAAGCTCGGCTGAGCCCGAGGCGAACACGGGGCCCGTACGGAACCGGAACACCGGGCCCGCACCGAACCGGAACACCGGGCCGTACGGAACCGGAACGCCGGGCCCGCACCGAACGAGGAGGAGCCGTCCCACCGGCCGGGACGGCTCCTCCGCCGTGTGCGGCGGTCGGGTGATAATCGACGGCGTGAGCGAGCAGCCCCCCACCCCCGCCCCCACTCCCGCCGGCGCCCCCGAGCCGGAGCCGATCCGCTTCTTCGGCACGTCCTGGCTCAACCGGGACAACGGCTACTGGCCGCGCCGGGTCGGCGTCTCGGCCGGTGCCCTGGCCGCGACCGCCGCCGCCGTGCTGGTGCTGCGCTTCGGCATCGAGGGCATCGCGCTCTCCGAGGACGGCACCTTCCTCAACGGGCTGCTGACCGCCGCCATCGCGGTCTGCTCGATGATGGCCGTGCGGCGCACCTGGAAGGTGCTCACCGAGGGCCGGGACCAGCTGACCGGCTGGATGGCCGAGGACAAGTCGCTCGGCGCGGTCTGGCTGATCGGCGGGGCCGGCAGCCTGGCCGCCTACTTCGTCCGCAGCCTGGTCGAGGCTCCCGGCGAGGCGGTCCGGCGGGCCGCCCACGAGCGGGCCGTCGCCCAGTACGAGAAGCGCCAGGCGGGCCGCGGCCGCCGGCCCGACACCAAGGCGCCGGGCCGGGCCAAGCGCAAGCGCTGACGGCGGTCAGGTCCGGCTGGCGGAGCCGCAGTTCCCGGTGCCCGGCGGCACCCGGTCCCGGTCGTACGGGTCCGCGGTCGGCCCGGTCGGTACCGGGCCGGGCCGCGTGGACCGGTCGAACTCCGGGTGCAGGAAGCCGTCGTAGCGGCCGCAGGTGCTGTTGCCGAAGCTCTCCACGGTCTCGTCGATCGCGAGCTTCCCCGGATCGACCTGGTACTTGGCCGGGTCGTAGAAGTGGAAGGTGTCCACCTGCCGGACGATGGTCCGGACCGTCTCCGCGAGGTCCGCGGAGCCGTTCGCCGAGGCCGCCTGGTCGGCCGTCTTCGGGCCGGGGCGCAGCGCGTACACGTAGCTGACGTCGGCCCGCATCAGGACGCCGTTCTCCCCGTCGGCCGTGACGTCGATCCGGCCCCGCACCTTGACCACGTCGGTGACCGGGACGGCCTCCCGCGGGTCGAAGCGGGTGAACCAGGCGGTGGGGTCACTGGTCGCCGAGGGGTGGTCCAGCGACGCGGCCGCGGCCTCCCGGGTGCGGCCGTCGAGCATCGCCAGCGCGGCGTCCGGGCGGCCGCCGGACACCACCTTCGGGTCCAGGTGGGCCGCCGCCAGGTAGGCCCGCACCGACTGCAGCCGGGCGGCCACCTCGTCGGCACCGAACGCGCCGGTGGCCCGGGGGGTCTTCGGCAGTTCGATCCCGTCCGTTCCGGCGGCCCAGTCCTCGGCGGGGGAGCCGGCCCACGGGTGGTCGGGGGTCGGCTGCCGTCCGTCGCGCTCCGCCGCCGGGCTCGCGGAGACCGGGTGGTCGGAGGCGTAGCCGAAGTGGGTGGAGTACCAGAACTTCAGCCCGTCGATGTTCAGTGCCACGAGCAGCACGGCGACGGTCAGCAGGACGTAGAGCGGCGTGCGCCACTCCAGGCGGCGGCGCGGACGCGGGTCGCCCCACGCGTCGACCGCCCGCGCCGGGCGAACGGGCTTGCGGACGGGCTTGCGGCGGAAGCGGCGCCCGCGCGCCGCGGGGCCGTCGTTGACCGAGCGGCGGCCGCCCGGATCGACCGGCGGGGGGTGCTTCCAGCGGGCGGACAGCATGCGGGTGCGCCCGCTCTGCTCCTTGACGGTGGCGCTGCGGACGAACTCCTCGTCCAGGACGAGGTCGGCGAACGGGTCCTTCCGGCCCGCCCCGGACGGGTCGGACCCGTTCGGCTCGTCGCCCCCGGCGGGGCGCGGTTCCGGTTCTTCGGCGATCGGCATCGCGCCAGTATGCCGACGGGGTCTGACGATCCGTCGATCGGGGGCACACCGTGTGGTGAACGTCCGCGGGACCGGTGCCGTTCGTCCGGAAGCGCGCCGGTGCGGGCGCCCGCTCAGTCCTTGCCGCGGGCCTGCTTGACCGAGCCGACCACCCCGGCGATCGCCAGCAGCAGGCCGGCCGGCAGCAGCGAGATGAAGAAGGCGCCGAACAGGCCCTCGTCGCCGAGGAACAGCTGGGCCAGCGTGTTCAGGACCAGCAGCCCGCCGGCGGCCGGGAGCGCCGACTGCCAGGGGTGGTCGTTCGCCCAGCGGCGCAGCCTCCGGTCGGTGGTGTCGCGCCGCAGCCGGCCGCCGACGGTGCCGACCAGGAAGAAGAAGAACAGGCCCCAGCCGGCCGGCGAGGCCAGCATGCTCAGCGACCAGTCCCCGGTGATCGCATCGATCCCCAGGGCCGTCGCCCCCACCACCGCACCGACCCCCGCGGCGGTCCGCCACGGGCCCACGGTCGCCGAGGCGACGGCGAGTTGCCGGTTCTCACGTCGGGACATTTCGTCGTGTGCCATGGCTCCACGGTGCGCCCGCGGGAGCCGGGAGGCCATAGGGGAAACCCCCGAGATTTCTCCCTAGGGGCCTGTCCTCCGCCAGGCGGCCGCGCGGGCGGCGACCACGGAGCCGATGGTCCCCGCGCGGGCCGCGACCACGGAGCGGACGGTCCCCGCGCGGGCCGCCGGGCGGTGCGAGGATGGCGGCAGTACCGAGGCAAGGAGCGGGAGCGGACCATGGGCAGCAGCGGAGCACACGGACAGAAGATCGCCTTCCTGGGCACCGGCAAGATCGGCGAGGCCCTGCTCTCCGGTCTGCTGCGGGCCGGCAAGGACCCGGCCGACGTCCTGGTGACCGCCCGCCGTCCCGAGCGGGCGGCCGAACTCGCCGACCGCTACGGCGTGGTGGCCGTCTCCAACGCCGAGGCCGCCAAGCTCGCCGACACCCTGATCCTCGCGGTCAAGCCGCAGGACATGGGCGCCCTGCTGGAGGAGCTGGCCCCGCACGTCGGCGCGGACCGGCTGGTGATCTCGGCCGCGGCCGGCGTTCCCACCGCCTGGTTCGAGGAGCGGCTCGCGGCGGGCACCCCGGTGGTCCGGGTGATGCCCAACACCCCGGTCCTGGTGGACGAGGGGATGAGCGTCATCTCGGCGGGCTCGCACGCGGGCGAGGAGCACCTGGCGCGGGCCGAGGAGATCTTCAGCTCGGTCGGCAAGGCGCTGCGGCTGCCCGAGTCCCAGCAGGACGCGGCCACCGCGCTGTCCGGCTCCGGGCCGGCCTACTTCTACTTCCTGGTGGAGGCGATGACCGACGCCGGCATCCTGCTCGGGCTGCCCCGGCAGGTGGCGCACGACCTGATCGTGCAGTCCGCGATCGGTGCCTCGGTGATGCTGCGGGACTCCGGCGAGCACCCGGTGAAGCTGCGCGAGGCGGTCACCTCCCCGGCCGGCACGACCATCGCGGCGATCCGCGAGCTGGAGAACCACGGGGTGCGGGCCGCCCTGCTCGGCGCCCTGGAGGCGGCCCGGGACCGCTCCCGGGAACTGGCCTCGGGCGGGAAATGACCGCTGCGCGACCCCTCCCGTAATCGCGGCGCACCCCCTACGCTCTCGCCAACATCGTCCTACCGGCCGGTAGCGCGGTTCGTGTGGAGTCCGCCTGGAGGTCCGCTTGAGTGCCGCCCCGCCCGTGGTCCCGCCCGTTCCGCCCGCCGCGTCGCCGTCCCCGGTGGCGCCCGGTCTGCGCACCGGGCGGGCCGCGCTCGCCGCCGCCTTCCTGCTCCAGGGCGTCACCTTCGCCCTGCTGGTCACCTGCATCCCGGAGATCCAGCACCGGTACGGGCTGAGCGACGGGCTGCTGCCGGTCTTCCTGGCCGCGGTGCCGGTGCTGGCCGGGGTCGGGTCGATCGCCTCCGAGCGGCTGGTGAAGCGCACCGGCGCGCGGGCCGTGCTGCGGGTGGTCCAGCCCGCCGTCTGCCTGAGCCTGGCGGCCGCCGGACTGGGCGGGGCACTGTGGCAACTCGCCCTGGCGCTGGGCGCGTTCGGGCTGCTGGTGGGCGCGCTGGACGCCAGTATGAACATGCTCGGGGTGGGGCTCCAGCACCGCTACGGCCGCTCGATCATGATCGGCTTCCACGCCGCGTTCAGCCTCGGCGGCATCCTCGGCGCGGCCCTCGCGGGCCTCGGCTCGCACTACGACCTCGGGCTGCCGCTGCTGTTCGGCACGGCCGCGGCGGTGATCGCCCCGCTCGCCCTGCTGGCCGGCGCCTTCTTCGCCGGTCCGGCCGAACTCGGCGACGCCGTCCGGGAGGCGGCCGAGGCCGCCGCCCGGTCCGTCCCCTGGCGTCCGCTGCTGCCGCTCTGCCTGGCGATGGCCTTCGCGTACATCGCGGACTCCTCGGTCTCCAACTACAGCGTCAAGTACCTCACCGACGGGCTGGGCAGCCGGGAGGACCTCGCCAAGCTCTCCTACCTGGGCTACATGGTCGCGATGCTGCTCGGCCGGGCCCTGGGCGACCGCGCGGTGCAGCGCTTCGGCGCCGTCCCGGTGGTCCGCGTCGGTGCCGCGCTGGCGGCGCTCGGCTTCGGCCTCGCCGCGGTCGCGCCCGCCGCCTGGGCGGGCATCGCCGGCTTCACCGTGCTGGGCTTCGGCATCTGCGCGATCATCCCGCAGGTGTTCGCGGCCGGCGGCCGGCTCTTCCCGGTCGACTCGGACGCCGCGGTGGCCCGGCTCAACCTCTTCAACTACGTGGGCTTCCTGGTCGGTTCGCCGCTGGTCGGGGCGATCGCGGACGCGAGCTCGTACCGCTGGGCGCTGCTCGCCCCGATGCTGCTGGTGCTCGCCGTCCTGCCGCTGGCCGACCGCTTCGCCCCGGCGCCGGCGCAGGCGCAGGCGGTGGCCCCCGCCGCCGGGTGACGGTCCCGGCCCCCGCCGCCGGG
>NZ_LFVW01000226.1:0-5981 GCF_001182915.1 Kitasatospora sp. MY 5-36 | reverse complement strand
CGGTCGGCGGGGCGGGGGTCAGCTGATCACGGTCTGCAGGCCGGGCATGCCGTCGAGGAAGGGGCCGCTCCTGGTCTTGACGACCGGGTAGCCGTACTCGGCGTAGACGTAGGGGGCCCAGTTCAGTGTGTACGACCCGGTCCAGGGCGGCGTGGAGGTGATTCTGACGGTGGCCGTGACGGTGCGGGTGGCGCCCGGCGCGATCGGCACCGTGGGATGGAAGTTGACGGAGTTGCCGCCGAACACGCAGTCCACCTGGTCCCCGCCGCAGCCGGTGAAGGTGAACGCGCCGGTCAGCTGGTTGGAGGGGAAGCTCGGCCCGATCCACTCGTACGCGAAGGTGATGGGGGCCGATTCGGTGTTGGTGAGGGAGAGGGTCAGGGTCAGTTCATCGCCCGGTGCCGCCGTCTTCTTGTCGACGGAGGCCGAGACGCCGGTGATCACGCCGTCGTCGCGGGTGGTGGCGGAGGCCGGCTGGGCGGCGAAGATCAGGCCAAGTCCCAGTACCGTGGCGAGAATTACCCCGACGCGTTGCACGCTGAATGGCTTCATGGCGGATGAGAATAGGGAGTTGTGAAGGCCGCGTCTGCGGCTCCTTCACGCCATCTTCAACCGTTGCCGGAAAGCCCTTGCCCCCGCCGTCGGGTGACGGCGGGAGCGTTCGACGGGACGGGGGTCAGCTGATCACGGTCTGGAGCGAGGGCACCCCGAAGGTCCAGGTCTGGTCCTTGGCGGTGCCGGTGGTGCCCACCTGGCCGAACTCGTAGTAGACGTACGGCGCCCAGTTCAGCGTGTACGGGGCGGTGCCCCACGCCGGGGTGTCGGTGATCTTGACGGTGAGCGTGACGCTCTTCGTCGCGCCGGGTGCGATCGGCGCGTTGAAGTGGAAGTTGGCGCTGTTCCCGGTGAACGCGCAGTCGGAGGTGTCACCGGTGCAGCCGGTGATGGTGAACGCTCCGGCCTGCGTGTTGGCCGGCCAGGTCGGCTGGACGGCCTCGTAGGCGAAGTAGATGGGACTGTTCTCACTGTTGGTGAGCGACAGCGTCAGGGTCAGCTGGTCTCCCGCCTTCGCCGTCGACTTGTCGACCGCGAAGGTGGTGCCGCTGACCGCGGCGGAGGCCGGCTGGGCGGCAAAGAACACGCCAAAACCCAGTATTGCAGCGAGAATTACCCCAAGGCGTTGCACGCTGAATGGCTTCATGGCGGAGAGGATATGGAGTCGCAAAGCTTTTGTCTGCACCGCCTCAACACCCGCCTCCACAGTCACCCCACAACTTCCGTAGTTTCATCGCGCACCTGCCGCCCGGCCGTCCCCACGAGCGCCGCTCCGGCGCGCCCTGACGGCGGCCCGGCCACCGTCACCCGCTACGGTGGAGGCCATGCCCGAAGCCGAGCGTGACACCCCCTGCGGCCTGCACCTCTTCTGGGACGAGGCCGTCACCGCCTACGACTTCGGCCCCGGCCACCCGATGGACCCGACCCGGCTGGCCCTCACCATGCGCCTGGTCGAGGCCCTCGGACTGGACACCGGCCCCGGGGTGACCGTCCGCTCCGCGCCGCCGGCCGGAGACTCCACCCTCCGGCTGGTGCACACCCGGGAGTACGTCGAGGCGGTCCGGAACGCCGCCGCCCACCCCGACCGCTCCGACCCGCTGCACGGACTCGGCACCGACGACAACTGGTCCTTCCCGGCGATCCACTCGGCCTCCGCGCTGATCGCCGGCCAGTCGGTGGCCGCCGCCGAGGCGGTCTGGCGCGGCGAGACCCCGCACGCCGTCAACTTCGCCGGCGGACTGCACCACGCGATGCCCGGCAAGGCCTCCGGCTTCTGCGTCTACAACGACCCGGCGCTGGCCATCGCCCGGCTGCTCGAACTCGGCGCCGAGCGGGTCGCCTACGTCGACGTGGACGTCCACCACGGCGACGGCGTCCAGGCGGCCTTCTGGAACGACCCCCGGGTGCTCACCGTCTCGCTGCACGAGCACCCCGCCACGCTCTTCCCGCAGAGCGGCTGGTCGATCGAGACCGGCGGCGAGGACGCCCCCGGCTCCGCCGCCAACCTGCCGCTGCCCGCGGGCACCGGCGACGCGGGCTGGCTGCGCGCCTTCCACGCCCTGGTGCCCGAACTGCTCGACGCCTTCCGGCCGCAGGTCCTGGTCACCCAGCACGGCGCCGACACCCACCTGGAGGACCCGCTCGCCCACCTCGCCGTCACCGTGGACGCCCAGCGGCTGATCGCCGAGGCGCTGCACGACCTCGCCCACCAGCACGCCGGCGGCCGCTGGGTGGCCACCGGCGGGGGCGGCTACGCGGTGGTGGACGTCGTCCCGCGCACCTGGACCCACCTGGTCGCCACCGCCGCCGCCCGGCCCGTCGACCCGGCCACCGAGACCCCCGAGTCCTGGCGCGCCGAGGTCTACCGCCGCACCCGCCGCCCGGCCCCGCTGCGGATGACCGACGGCGCCCGCCCGGCCTGGCGCGACTTCGACTCGGGTTACGATCCGGCCGACCGACTCGATCAGGCCATCCTCGCCACCCGCCGCGCGGTGTTCCCCCACCACGGACTGCTGGCCTGAACCCGCCGTCCCGGAAGTGCCCAGCCCGGGAGGTGCGTACGCGGGGCGGTGCCATCCGCAGAGCGGCGACGTACTGCAACCGTCCTATCTCCCACCGTACGAGGACTGCACTTCCCCTCTTCCCACTGGTACCACCCATAACTACTCTGGGGATACACGTGTGCCGGTGGAGTCACCGGAGGGGAAGCCGGTGCCTTGCACACGGGTAAGGGTCGGGTGATGGTCATGAGTTCCGTCGAGCGCCCCCTTCAGGAAGTCGTCTTCCTGACCGTGGCGGAGGTCGCCGCGGTCATGCGGGTGTCCAAGATGACGGTGTACCGGCTGGTGCACAGCGGAGAGCTGCCGGCCATCCGGGTCGGACGGTCCTTCCGGGTGCCCCAGCAGGCGGTGCACGAGTACCTCAAGGAGTCCTACGTGCGGCTCGAGAGCGCGTAGCGGCGGCGCGCGGGTGCGGGTCCACGACCGTTGGACCCGCCCCCGTTCGCCGTGGATTTCCCGCGAGTTTCCCGGTCCCGGGGAACACGATTACGGCCTTCGCACCATCGACGGTAGGCTAGGCCCTCACGTCAGTCGTATGGACTCCGTCTCTCACGGGCGAGAGTCTCAGTGAGCGAGGGTTGTTCCGTGGGCTCTGTCATCAAGAAGCGTCGCAAGCGTATGGCCAAGAAGAAGCACCGCAAGCTTCTGAAGCGGACTCGCGTTCAGCGTCGTAACAAGAAGTAAGCGGCCCCGGCCGCGCCTAGCGCGCCCAGCGCTTCCACCGCCCGTCCAGGCCCGTCGTGGCCTGGGCGGGCGGTGTCGTTTCACGGCCCCGTGGGGCGGCGCGGTACGGTGCACGCAGGCCGCTCGGGCCGAGGGAACGGGGGTGCAGCACCGTGGGCGTGGTCGTGCTCGTCACCGGCGTGGCGCGCCGGCTCGGTGCCCGCTTCGCCGCCGAGGTCCGCCGCCGGCCGGGCGTCGACCTGGTGGTCGGCGTGGACGTGCAGCCGCCCCGGCTGCCGCCCGAGGAGCCGTCCGGCCCGGCCGCCCCGTACCGCTTCCACCAGCTCGACCTGCGCCGTCCGGCGCTCTCCCGGGTGCTCGCCGAGCACCGGGTGGACACCGTGGTGCACCTCAGCGTCAGCGCCACCGGCCTGGGCTCCACCAACCGCTCCGCGGTGAAGGAGTCCAACGTGATCGGCACCATGCAGCTGCTCGGCGCCTGCCAGAAGGCCCCCGGGGTGCGCCGGCTGGTGGTGAAGTCCACCACCGGCGTCTACGGCTCCGCGCCCCGCGACCCGGCGGTGTTCAGCGAGCGGATGCAGCCCAAGGACCCGCCCGGCGGCGGCTTCGCCAAGGACGCGGCGGAGGTCGAGGGCTACGTCCGCGGCTTCGCCCGGCGCCGCCCGGACGTCGCGGTGACGGTGCTGCGCTTCGCCAACATCGTCGGCCCGAACGCGGACACCCCGCTCAGCGAGTACTTCGCGCTGCCCGTGCTGCCGACCGTGCTCGGCTACGACCCGCGGCTGCAGTTCGTGCACGAGGACGACGCCGTCGCGGTGCTCTGCCGGGCCGCCGACGAGCCCGAGCCGGGCACCGTCAACACCGGGACCTTCAACGTGGCGGGGGAGGGCGTCCTGCTGCTCTCCCAGTGCGCCCGCCGGCTCGGCCGGCCCACCCTGCCGCTGCTGCTGCCCGCGGTCAGCTGGATGGCGGTGCTGGCCCGGCAGACCCGGCTGGTGGACGTCTCGCCCGAGCAGCTGCGGCTGCTCACCCACGGCCGGGTGGTGGACACCGCGCGGCTGCGCGACACCTTCGGCTACCGTCCGGCGTTCAGCACTCCGGAGGCCTTCGCCGACTTCGCCGCCGCCGGGGGGCCGGGCCTGCTGCCGCCCGAGCGGCTGGCCGCCGTCACCGACCGGCTGACCGCCCTGCTCGGCCCGGAAGCCGCCGGGCCCGCCGGGCCGGGCGCCGGTCCGGACGCCGTACCGAACCGCCCCCGCCGACCGAGGAGCTGAACCCGCGATGAGTGCCGCAGCCGAGAACGCTCCGGGCGAGGCCAAGGTCATCCCGATCGAGACGGCCCCCAGCTGGACGTCGCCCGAGGGGCTGAATCCGGCCGACCGGCTCGCCGAGGCCGTCGGCGGGGCGCTGGCCGGCCCGCTCGGCCCGGCCGCCACCCGGCTGTTCGGCAAGGGCTGGGAGGGCCGCGCCGCCGAGCGGCTGGCCTTCCTGCGCCGCCGGGTGACCGGCGACTACGAGGTGGACGAGTTCGGCTTCGACCGGGAGCTCACCGAGGAGGTGCTGCTCTCGCTGCTGCGCCCGCTGGCCGAGAAGTACTTCCGGATCGACGTCCAGGGCGCGGAGCACATCCCGGCCGAGGGCGGCGCGCTGATCGTCGCCAACCACTCCGGGACGATCCCGCTCGACGCCCTGATGACCCAGGTGGCCGTCCACGACCACCACCCCGCCCGGCGGCACCTGCGGATGCTCGCCGCGGACCTGGTCTTCGTGCTGCCCGGCGTCAACGAGCTGGCCCGCAAGGCCGGCCACACCCTGGCCTGCAACGAGGACGCCCAGGCCCTGCTGGAGCGCGGCGAACTGGTCGGGGTCTGGCCGGAGGGCTTCAAGGGCATCGGGAAGCCGTTCTCCGAGCGCTACAAGCTCCAGCGGTTCGGCCGCGGCGGCTTCGTCTCCTCGGCGCTGCGGGCGCGGGTGCCGATCGTGCCCTGCTCGATCGTCGGGGCGGAGGAGACCTACCCGATGATCGGCAACGTGAAGACGCTGGCCCGGCTGCTGGGCCTGCCGTACGTGCCGATCACCCCGACCTTCCCGTGGCTGGGCCCGCTCGGGGCGCTGCCGCTGCCGACCAAGTGGACGATCCGCTTCGGCGAGCCGATCGCCACCGACACCTACCCGGTGGAGGCGGCGGACGACCCGATGCTGGTCTTCGACCTGGCCGACGAGGTGCGCGAGACCATCCAGCACACCCTCTACGAGCTGCTGGTGCAGCGGCGTTCGGTGTTCTTCTAGGAGAACCCGAGGGATCCCGGGGGTTCCCTGGGGACGGCGAGGGCCCGGCGGATATCGCACTCCGCCGGGCCCCCACCGCCCTGCTGTCAGCCGCCCAGGATGCGCAGCCCGGGCAGCAGGTCCGGAAGCAGCGGGGGAACCTCGACGCCCTGCGGCTGGGCCGCGTTCGGGGCGCTGGGCGAGGCCTGCTGCGGTCCCTGCGCCGGGGCCGCGTCGGCGCTCGGCGAGGGCTTGGTGCCGGTGAGCCCGCTGGTGAGACCGCCGACCAGGCCGTTGACGGCGTCCGGGGCGCTGCTGGGCAGGGTGTCCGGCAGGACGCCGCCCTTGCCGCCGTTGCCGGAGGCACCGGCGCCGGGGTAGGCCGGGGCGTGCTCGGTGGCGCCGGGGCGGTTG
>NZ_LFVW01000022.1:0-22486 GCF_001182915.1 Kitasatospora sp. MY 5-36 | reverse complement strand
CGCGCTGGCGGCGGCGCTCGCGGACGGCGCGGCCAAGCCGGGCGACCCGCTGGGCGGGCTGATCGGGCCGGCGCTGCCGACGGTCGGCGTCGGGCAGTCGGCGGCCGATGCGCGGACGGTGCTCGGGAAGACGCACCGGGCGGTCATGGTCCTGGTGGACGGGCGGGTGGCCGGGGTGCTGCCGAGGGAGGCGGTGGCCTAACCCCCTTCGACTGTCTCCTGGGCGCCCCCTTCGGCGGGCGCCAGGATCGCCGAGATCACCCGGTCCAGGGTGCGGTCGAAGGCCCGGTCCGGGTCGGCGGGCGGACCGGTGGTGGCGAACGCCTGGGCCAGGTGCGGGAATTCGCCGCTCGCCGCCGCCTGGCCGAGGTAACCGACCAGCTCCGCCTGCCACTTGGCGCCCGCCGCGGCCGTCTGCTCGTACTGGGCGAACTGGCCGACGAAGCCGTTGAACAGCGCCATCGCCTCCATCCGGGCGCCCCCGCCGAGGCCGGTGGGGGCGGTGACGGCGAGGAAGTGGTCGGTGTAGCGCAGGGCGTTGGGGCCGATGCTGGGGCGGACCAGCACCAGTGCGGGCAGCCAGGGGTGGCGGCGGGAGAGGCCGAGCTGCTGGTGGGCCAGGTCGGCGAGGTCGGCCCGGACGTCGCCGCTCGGCGCGGGCGGGAAGCGGTACTCGCCGGCGACCGCGTCGAGCATCAGGTCGAGCAGGTGCTCCTTCTTTGGCACGTAGTTGTAGAGCGACATCGTGCCCGCGCCGAGCGCCGCCGCGACCCGGCGCATGGAGACCGCGTCCAGGCCCTCGGCGTCGGCGATCGCGATGGCCGCGGCGGCGATCGAGTCCCGACTGTGGGCCGGGCGCGGGCCGCGGCCGGTGCGCTCGGGGCGCAGCCAGATCACTTCGGGGGCCTCGGGGGGCGTGGGCCTGTCGGGCTGTTCCGACTGTTCCGGCTGGTCGGGGCCGGTGGGGGACTTGCTGGACGGCACTGGAAGATCACCTCGCCCTCCCATCTTAGATACGTACGGCGTACGTAGTACGATGGCGCCCAAGCGCGCTTCTACGTACGCTGTACCTAGAGAAGGCCAGAGAAGGGCAGAGCCATGTCCGACACCGCCCGACCCGCCGCCGCTGCGGCGCCCGCCATCGAGATGGCGGGCGTGCGGAAACGCTTCGGCGCCACCGAGGCCCTGCGCGGCCTCGACCTCACCGTCCCGGCCGGCACCGTCTGCGGCCTGCTCGGCCCCAACGGCGCCGGCAAGACCACCGCCGTCCGCGTCCTCGCCACCCTGGTCGCCCCCGACCGCGGCACCGCCCGGGTCGCCGGACACGACGTCGTCCGCGCCGCCGAGGACGTCCGGCGCGCCATCGGCCTCGCCGGGCAGCACGCCGCCGTCGACGAGGGCGTCACCGGCCGCGACAACCTCCGGCTGTTCGGCCGGCTGCACCACCTCGGCGCCCGCCGGGCCCGGGAGCGCGCCGACGAACTGCTCACCCGCTTCGGCCTCACCGAGTCCGCCGACCGGCTCGTGCGCACCTACTCCGGCGGCATGCGCCGGCGCCTCGACCTCATCGCCAGCCTGGTCACCAGCCCGCCGGTGCTCTTCCTGGACGAGCCCACCACCGGGCTCGACCCGCGCAGCCGGCAGGCGATCTGGGACACCGTCAAGGAGTTGGCGGACGCCGGCACCACCGTGCTGCTCACCACCCAGTACCTGGAGGAGGCCGACCGGCTCGCCGACGACATCGTGGTGATCGACCACGGCGCCGCCATCGCCACCGGCCCGCCGGACCGGCTCAAGGCCGCGATCGGCAGCCAGGTCTCCGTCACCCTGGCCGACCCCGGGCAGCTCGCCGCCACCGCCGTGGTGCTGTCCTCGATGACCGGCGGCGACGCGCGGGTGGACGTCGCCGAGCGGACCGTCACGGTGCTGACGACGCCCGGCGTGTCCGTCCTGCTGCCCTCGCTGGTACGGGAGTTGGACGGCGCGGGGGTCGTCGCCGAGGACGTCGCGGTGCGGGCGCCCTCGCTGGACGACGTGTTCCTCGCGCTCACCCAGGAGTCCGCGGACGCCGGGAGGGCCGCCTGATGACCGCCGCCGCACTCGCGCCCCCGCGCCCGTCCGCCGTCCCGCGCCCGTCCACCGCCCGGCGGCTCGCCTCCGGCACCTGGACCTCGATGCTCCGCGTCCTGCTCAACTACCGCCACTCGCCGGGCCTGTTGGCCGCCTCGCTGGGCGTGCCGGTGGTGATGGTGGTGGTCTTCGGGTACGTCTTCGGCAGCGCCATGCAGGTCCCCGGAGGCGGCGGCTACCGGGAGTTCCTGATGCCCGGCCTGTTCGCCATGGTGGCCACCAACGGCGTCATGCCCACCATGGTCGGCGCCGCCCGCGACGTCGGGCGCGGGGTCACCGACCGGCTGCGCTCCATGCCCGTCTCCCGCACCGGACTGCTGCTCGGGCAGGCCCTCGCCGACCTGCTGGTCAGTGTCGTCGTCCTGGCGCTGCTGGCGCTGGTCGGGCTCGCCACGGGCTGGCGCGTCCGGCACGGACTCGCCGACGCGGCCGGGGCGTTCGCACTGCTGCTGCTCTTCCGCTTCGTGATGACCTGGGTCGGCACCGTGCTCGGCCTGACCATCGGCAAGGAGGAGGCGGCCGGCCAGCTGTCCGCCGCGGTGATCCCGTTGGCGATGGTCACCAACGCCTACGTGCCGACCGGCGGCATGCCCGGCTGGCTGCGGTTCCTCGCCGACTGGAACCCGGTCAGCTCCGTCGTCCAGGCCTGCCGGGAGCTGTTCGGCAACCCCTCGGCGGCCGGGTCCGCCTGGCCGACGCAGCACGCCGTGCTCGCCGCGCTGCTCTGGAGCGCCGTGCTGCTCGCGGGCTGCGTGCCGCTCGCCGTACGGAAGTTCGCCACCCACGGGCGGTGATCCGCCAGCTTGCGGCACGCCCCCCTAATGTGCTGGACAGCGGGGCCGGTGTGGTCTTGGGTGGGGCGCCATGGAGTACACCCACCTCGGCCGCACCGGCCTGACCGTCTCCCGCCTCTGCCTCGGCACCATGAACTTTGGCCCCCACACCGAGGAGGCCGAGGCCCACCGCCTCATGGACGCCGCCCACGAGCACGGCATCAACTTCTTCGACACCGCCAACACGTACGGCCGCGACCGCGAGGGCCGGCTGCGCGGGCGTACCGAGGAGATCATCGGCCGCTGGTTCGCCAAGGGCGGCGGCCGCCGCGAGCGCACCGTCCTCGCCACCAAGGTCTACGGCGACATGGGGGACTGGCCCAACGAGAGCAGGCTCTCCGCGGTCGCCGTCCGCAAGGCCGTCGAGGCCAGCCTGCGCCGCCTCCAGACCGACCACATCGACCTCTACCAGATGCACCACATCGACCGGGCCACGCCCTGGGAGGAGATCTGGCAGGCGATGGAGGTCCTGGTCGCCCAGGGCAAGATCGTCTACGTGGGCTCCAGCAACTTCGCCGGCTGGCACATCGCCCAGGCCCAGGAGACCGCCCGCGCCCGCCACTTCCTCGGCCTGGTCAGCGAGCAGTCCCTGTACAACCTGCTCGACCGGGCGGTCGAACTCGAGGTCGTCCCCGCCCTCCAGCACTACGGCCTCGGGCTGATCCCGTGGTCCCCGCTGCGCAGCGGCCTGCTCGGCGGCGTCCTGCGCAAGGAGCGCGAGGGCACCCGGGACCGCAGCGGCATGGCCCTCGCGAGCGAACTCCTCGCCAAGCACCGCGACCGCATCCAGGCCTACGAGGACCTCGCCGCCGAACTCGGCGCCGACCCCGCCGACCTCGCCCTCGCCTGGCTCCTCTCCCGCCCCGTCGTCACCGCCCCCATCATCGGCCCCCGCACCCGGGCCCACCTCGACGCCGCCGTCGGCGCGCTCGACCTCAAGCTCGACCAGAAGACCCTCGACCACCTCGACGAGCTCTTCCCGGGCCACCGCCCCGCCCCGGAGGACTACGCCTGGTAGCCCGCCCGCGTTCCGGCTTCGGCCCGGCCCCGGCCGGTGCCTCCGTCGCGCCCCCGGCGGCCGTGGAAGACGGTCTGGCCGGGGGCGCGGCTGTGGTAGCAAGGCAGGCATGAGGGAGCGGGAGCAGGAACGGGAGCGGGAGCGGGCGCGGGCGCGGAAGCGGGGCGGGGGCCGGGGGGCGTACCACCACGGGGCGTTGCCGGAGGCGTTGGTGGCGGCGGCGTTCGAGGTGCTGGACGAGCAGGGGCAGGAGAAGGTCAGCGTGCGGGAGGTGGCGCGCCGGGCCGGAGTGTCGGCGGGGGCGCCGTTCCGTCACTTCGCCGACCGGCAGGCGCTGTTGACCGCGCTGGCGGACCGGGTGCTGGCGGACTTCGTGCGCTGGCAGGAGGCCCAGGTGGCGGCCGCGGGGCCGGACGGCAGGTCGGTGATGCGGGCGATCGGGCTGGGGGTCGTCCGGTACGTGCTGCGCCATCCGCGGCGGTTCGAGCTGGTGCGCTCGCGGGTGTTCGCCGCCGCGCGGGACCCGGAGCTGAGCGAGCGGCTGGACGGCATCGACCGGGTGTTCACGGACCTGATCGTCGCGGACCAGGAGGCGGGCCTGCTGCGCCCCGGGGATCCGGCGCTGGTCGGGCTGGCCGGGCAGGCGCTGGTGTACGGGCTGGCGCAGATGATCCTGGACGGCTACCTGCCGGCCGCGGCGGCGGAGGAGCTGGCCTGCCAGGTGATGGACACCTTCGGCCAGGGGATCGCCAACCACCCTTCGCCGTAACCGAATTGTGCGCTGGACGAGCCTTGACCGGGCCATTCCGCGCTGATGTAATCACCGATTACATCGGCACGGGCACGGGAGGCAGAGATGTCCTTGTTCGCCAAGCCGCAGCCGGGCTACACCACGGCCGCCGCCACCGGCGACACCGTGGTGCTGCTGATCGGCATGCGGATCAACCGCTTCTGGGCCGTGCACCACTGGGGCCCGGTGATGTTCTCGATGCTCCGGATGCTGTACGAGCTGCGCCGCGCCCCCGAGCGCGGCCTGCGCGGCCGCGTCCTGCTGACCGCCTCGCCGCGCACCTACTACGTCGTCCAGTACTGGGAGTCGAAGGAGAAGCTGTACGGCTACGCGAGCGCGCCGGACGGCTTCCACCACACCGTGTGGGGCATCGTCAACCGCAAGCTGCGGCAGGGGAAGACGCGCGGCCACGTCGGGCTCTGGCACGAGACGTACATCGTGCCGCAGGGCGGGTACGAGGCGATCTACTTCGACATGCCGCCGTTCGGCCTGGCCGGTGCCACCGGCTCGCTGCCGCTGGAGGCGCGCGGCCGGCGGGCGTCGCAGCGGCTGGCCTACCGGGAGCCGGAGTCCGGTGGGGTGGAGCCGGCCGAGGCCGGGCCCGGCGCCTGAGTACGGCCGCGCAGGGAGTGTCGTGAGCCGCCCGGCCGCCGCGCCGTGAGAGCGTCGGGGGATGGTGGATCGGGGCGACGCGCGGCCGGAGGCGCCGGCGCGGCCGGTACGGGTGGTGCACGAGGTGCCGTACCGCGCGCAGTGGGAGTCGGCGGAGCTGGTGCGGGAGATCGTCGACGGGCGGCTGGACGCGTCCGCCGACCCGCGCTGGGGGCAGTCCGGAGCGGCCAGCGCGGAGGAGTACGCGTGGTGGTCCTGGCGGCTGTGCGGGGTGGCCTGCCTGCGGATGGCACTGGCGCACTGGTGGGGCGTGAACCCGGCGGCGATGGTGCTCGCGGAGGAGTGCCTGGCGGCCGGCGCGTACCTGCGGGACGGCGACGGCCTGCGCGGGCTGATCCACGCGCCGTTCGCCGGGTACGTCGAGCGGCGCTGGGGACTGGCAGCGCGGGCCCGGGAGTTGACGCCCGAGGAGGTGTCGGCCGAGGTGGTCGGCGGCCGGCTGGTGATGGTCTCGGTGCACCCGTCGATCCGGGAGCCGTACGGGCCGGAGCCGGTCCGGCGCGGCGGGCACCTGGTGCTGGCGGTGGGCGCCACGGACACGGCGCTGCTGGTCCACAACCCCTCCGGCTTCCCGGGGGAGTCGCAGGCCTTCGCGCGCGTGCCGTGGCGGTCGTTCGGGCGGTTCTACGCCGGGCGGGCGATCGTGCTCGGCCCGCCCGGGGCGCTCTCGTCCTGAGGCCGCGGACGGGCCCTGGCGGTGTCCTCGGCCTGACGTCGCGGACCGGGCGGGCCGGGCGGGCCGGCCGTCACTGGTTGTCGGGCAGCCCCATCGGGTTGATCGGCAGCTCGCTGCGACAGAGCGCCGAGATCGGCTTCAACGCCGCCGCCAGCCGGTCGAGTTCGGCGCGCGGGTAGTCGTCCCAGACCCGGGCGGCTGCCAGGTCGGTGGCGGCCTCCAGGGTCTGGTGGCGGATCCGGCCGAGCTCGGTGACCGTCCCCTCGGCGGTCAGCCAGCCGCGCTCGACCAGGCGCTCGGCGGCCGCCTCCCACTCGGCGTCCGTCCACCCGCGCAGCGGCTGGATCATCTCGCGCCGCATGTCCATCGCGCAGCGGACCACCAGCGCCTCGCAGCCGTCCAGCCCGGCCGCCACCAGGGCGGCCACGTGGCCGTCGCCGCGGTGCTCGCGCATCACGGTGGCGGCCTGCCAGAGCCGCTCGTAGAGGCCGCTCGGGCGGGGCAGCGCGGCGTTGGCGGCGGCCAGCACCCGGCCGGCGCAGTCCAGCCGGGTGGCGGCCTGCTCCAGAGTCTCGGCGACCAGCTCCACCTGGTTCTTGTCCACGTGCTCCAGCAGCCGGCCCAGGATCGTCGCCGAGGCCTTCAGTCGAACGGCCAGCGCCTCCTCCGGGCTCGCGTGGTTCCACACCTCCGGCAGGGCCCGCTCGACCATCGCCGGAGCGAAGTTGAAGAACGCGGCGGTGACCGGCGGGGCGTCCACCGCGCCGAGCGGGGCCGCGCGGGTGGCGAAGTAGCCGTGCAGGCGGCCGTGCAGACCGGCCTCCTCGAAGGCGGATCGGCCCTCGGGCAGGAAGTAGGTGACGGCGTGCACCGGCTCGAAGAGCCACCACAACGCGCGGGCGGGGTGGACGAGATCGGTCATCGAGGGACCTTCCTCGGACGGAGCCCCGGGCGGGCCGGGGCGCTCGGCTGGTCGGGACGACGGCCCGGCGGGAGCCGCGGCGGATGCGTGGACCGGTCACGCGGCAGGAGCGTGGACCGTTCACCTGGCAGGTGCGTGGACCGTTCACCTGGCAGGTGCGTGGACCGTACAAGGGCTGATGACCACGGGGAAGGCCCCGGTAACCCCCGAGGGGGTGTGATGACGGTCACGCGGGGGCGGCGCCGTGCGGTCGGCGGCGGTACGGCACGGGATGATGGGATGAGGTGCCCGCTCCGGGGGCGCCGAGCCCTCGCAAGCCCTCGTACGAAGGTAGTCGGTCATGGCCCAGATCAACCCCAGCATCCTGTCCGCGGACTTCGCCCGGCTCGCCGACGAGGCCGAGGCCGTCCGGGGTTCCGACTGGCTGCACGTGGACGTCATGGACAACCACTTCGTGCCCAACCTCACCCTCGGTGTCCCGGTGGTCGAGTCGCTCGCCCGCGCCACCGACATCCCGCTCGACCTCCACCTGATGATCGAGGACCCGGACCGCTGGGCCCCGCAGTACGTCGAGGCCGGCGCCGGCTCGGTCACCTTCCACGTCGAGGCCGCCGCCGCGCCCGTCCGCCTCGCCCGCGAGATCCGCGCCAAGGGCGCCCGCGCCTCGATGGCGCTCAAGCCCGGCACCCCGATCGAGCCGTACGAGGACCTGCTGCCCGAGCTCGACATGGTGCTGATCATGACCGTCGAGCCCGGCTTCGGCGGCCAGGCCTTCCTGGACATCATGCTGCCGAAGATCCGCCGCACCCGGGAGCTGATCGCCAAGCACGACCTGGAGCTGTGGCTCCAGGTGGACGGCGGCGTCGCGGCCAGCACGATCGAGCGCTGCTCGGAGGCGGGCGCGGACGTGTTCGTGGCCGGCTCGGCGGTGTACGGGGCCGAGGACCCGGCCGAGGCGGTCCGTAACCTGCGGGGGCTCGCCGAGAAGGCGGCGGCCGACGCCTGGTGGGCCTGCGGGCACTGAGCGCCCCGGGGCCCGGCGGCCCGGCGCCGGTGACGGCGCCGCCGGATGGCCGGGCACGGGTGGAGGAACCCCGCACCGTGGCGGATGATCGGTGACGGTGTCCTCCGTGATCGGTGACGGTGTCCTCCGAGGAGCCGAGGACCCCGCCCGGCCCCTCTCCGTACGGTGGTGGAACCGCGATGAGCAACCTCGACCTCAAGCCGGCCCCGACCAGCTGCGGCCGCGAGGCCGGCACCGGCCCGGCGAAGGACCTGCTGACGGCCCGTCAGTTCCCGCTCGGCGCAGGCACGGTGGTCCGCCGCCTGCTGCCCAACCTCGGCCGCCGGATGGTCGGAGCCTGGTGCTTCGTGGACCACTACGGCCCCGACGACATCGCCGACGAGCCCGGCATGCAGGTCCCGCCGCACCCGCACATGGGCCTCCAGACGGTCAGCTGGCTCCACCAGGGCGAGGTGCTGCACCGCGACAGCCTGGGCAGCCTCCAGACCGTCCGGCCGTACGAGCTGGGCCTGATGACCTCCGGCCGGGCGATCTCCCACTCCGAGGAGTCCCCCCGCCCGCACGCCCGCCACCTGCATGGCGCCCAGCTCTGGGTCGCCCTCCCGGAGGCCGGCCGCCACCTCGCCCCCACCTTCGAGCACCACCCCGACCTGCCCGTGGTCACCGCCCCGGGCCTGCGCGCCACTGTCATCCTCGGCACCCTCGACACCGCCACCTCGCCCGGCACCACCCACGCCCCGCTGGTCGGCGCCGACCTCGCCCTCACCGGCGGCGCGGACCTCCGCCTCCCGCTCGTCCCCGACTTCGAGTACGCCGTCCTCGCCATGTCCGGCCGCGTCGACGTCGACGGCGTCCCGGTCGAGCCCGGATCCATGCTCTACCTCGGCTGCGGCCGCCCCGACCTCCCCCTCCGCGCCGCCGCCGACGCCGCCGTCCTCCTCCTCGGCGGCGAGCCCTTCGACGAGAAGATCGTCATGTGGTGGAACTTCATCGGCCGCACCACCGACGACATCGCCCAGGCCCGCACCGACTGGATGACCGGCACCCGCTTCGGCGAGGTCCACGGCTACGCCGGCGCCCGCCTCCCCGCCCCGGAACTCCCCACCGTCCCCCTCAAGGCCCGCGGCCGCGAGCGCTGACCCGGCGGTCCACGTGGTCGGCGAGGGCGCCGTTCGCGGCCGGAACCGACGGGGACGGCGTCGGCTGGGGGGTGCGGGCAGCCTGATTTCCGTCGGCGGACTACTACACTGCGGAATCCAAGAACGCGGATATCAGGATCAGGGTGGGGGACGAATGGCGGCAACGGAAGACTCGGTCATGGTCGATCGCGACGCCTACCTCGATGTCCGCTCCCGCAGCGCGTCCGTCTTCGACCTCGACGCCAGACTGCCCGGCCAGGTTTTCCGGAAGAACGCGGGGGATTCGCTGTTCTGCGAGTTCGACGCGGTCCTCACCCGGGAGTTCTGGCCGGCGCTCTGCGCGATGGCCCGGTGGCACGGCGACGACCGCATCGACCTGCTGGTTCTCAAGCCCGGTGCCGACGAGTTCTACCTTCCGGAGTGTGGGACGTACCCGGCGGTGTCGCTGTCCGTCGACGCGGGCATGGACGACTACTGGGAGAGGATCGGCTTTACGTCGGACGATGATTTCGCGGAGTCGATCGCGGTTTCCGCCAATGTCATCGCGGTGACCGGCCCTTCCGGACGGTGGGGGTGCTGGGGCGAGAGGGATCCCGAGGTCGCGGTTTTCCGGGGTTTTCCGGATGCGGCCACGCGGAACGAATGGCGCGAGCGGTTCGGACCCTTCCTCGAGGTGTCGGGCGCACTGGAGTCGTATGTCTCGATGGCCTTTTGGCTCCATGGCATCCCGGACGCCTTCGCGGCGGCCCTGACCGCCAACTACGGACCTCCCGACGGTAGGACGCCGTAACGTCACGGGGTTCCAGTGGAGTTGCGGTGACGCTCCACAGTGTCCCGGGCAGGGCTCCTGTCGGCCCGGGGACGCGGGCGGGGGACGAGGCCGCCCGACCACGCGGGTGGTGCGTCGGCCGGTGGCGGGGTCCAGGCCGGGCATGAGCTCCTTCGTCTGCGCGACCGCCTGGCAATCCTGATGTTTGAAAGCCGGGAGATACCGCTGTACTGCCCGATTCCCCTGCGGGCGGGGCAGGGGCCGTGTGAGGATGTGCGGCGTGCCGCCAGCTCCCGAGCTCCGCCGTTGGCTCTCCAGCCAGCCGCCGGACGCCGTTCAGCATCTGCTCGCCTTCCTCGCCGTCGTGCACGGCCAACCCTTCGGTTACAAGGGTGAACCGACCGGACAGGTCCGTGCGAGTGCCGCGGGTATGCGCTCCTGGGTCGCCAAGGCCCCCGCGGATCTGCTCCTCCACATAGCCGACGTCGGGCGCGGGGTCGCCGACAAGATGGCTCGGCAACACGGCTTTGCGAAGCAGGGCTTACGGGACGCGGACGCCGAGCGCCTGAGGTCGGCGTTGACGAGCCTGCCGCCGTCGCTCGCCTGCCTCGCCCTCCACTGGTATCCGCTGTCCGATGAGGACACGCCCGAACGCGGCCGTGTCCTGGAGCATTGGGACACCCTGTGGGAGGCCGCTGTGACATCGGCGGACTGGCCCGAGCCGAAACGCGGCCGCCGTGCGAGCAAGGCGGAGACGACCGCGCCCGGCGCGGCCTCGGAGGCGGCCCGGTACGGAGACCCGCACAGCACGCGGCCCGAAGCCGCAGACAGGGGGAACGTGGTGTCCGGCGACCTGGCGGAGCAGCTTGAGTCCGCTGCGCAGCGCCTGCGCGGGGAAGGCGAGGCGCTGGCCGAGCGGCTGGAGGGCCTGGCGGTGGACGTCCGCAGAGGAGTGGGGCGGCGGGACGCCGACCTGTCCGCGGCCGTGGACGCCTGGTTCGGTCTGCGGGCCGCCACCGCCGAGTTGGCGCTGGGACTCGGCGGCGACGTCCAGTGGGCGGTCGCGCAGACCCACGATGACCTCGACCGGATCCTGGCGGACGTCCGCTCGGCCAAGGTCGGCGAGGAGATCGCGACGGCCCTGGTGGAGCGCGAGAGGCTCGTCGCCATGCTGGGCGCGGTGACCTATCCGGGTGTGCGGACCGCGCTGCAGGTGGAGGTCGACGCCATCGACGCCCGGCTCCAGGAGCTGCGGTCGCTCGGTGGAGCGCAGCTCGGGACCCGTCCGGCCGACGCCACCCCTCCGGCCGACGCCACCCGCCCGGAGGAGTCCGTCGAGCCGGCCGTGACAGGCGGTGCCGCCGGCGGGGAACCGCCCGCGTCGGCAGATGCGGGTGCCGTCCCCGCTGCGGTCGAGGTCGACGCACAGGCGCCGGACGCCGTCTTCGACGGGCCCGGGCAGTTCGCCGACACCCTCGACACGCCGGTCCCCGAGGAGGAGCGGGAAGGCCCGGAAGCCGTACGGGCGGAGCCCGCGGCGGGCGGCAGCGCGACCGGGCCCGAGCCGGCGCCGGTCGGTGCGACCCTCACGCCGGTGGGCCCGGCCGCGGCTCCGCGGACGGCGGGCGAGCCGGGCGGCCGCACCAGGCCCGCCGCCACTGCCACTGCCGCCGCCACCGTCGGAACCAACCAACTGCCGCGTTCGTCAAGGCCGTTGGCGGAACCGCGCGTCGTCCGCCCGATCGGCATCCCGAAGCAGGCGTCGGCCGAGGCCGAGCCGAAGACCGCCAAGGTGGTCGAGGCACCGGTGGCCGTCGAACCGACCACCGACGTCTGGACCCGGACCGGCGACTGTCCCTCCCCGGTCGAGCAGATGGTGGCCGAGGGCAGGTTGGCCGAGGCGTACTGGCTGACCCGGGCCGCCCGGGAGCGCCAGGAGCGGTGCCAGTCCCTGGCCTTCGCCACGTCGGCGTTCGGGCTGGCCCCGGGGCAGCAGGCGGCGATAGCCCTGCAGGTCGGCGTCGAGGACAAGGCGCTGCCGACCGCCGAGGACCGGGACGGCTACCTCATCGCCCTGGCCGCCGCGGTGCGCAGCGGACTGCAGGCCGGCTGGGCACTGCCGATCGTCAACGACTTCGCACAGCTCCCCGGCCTGCCCGAGGTCTGGAACGAGCTCTTCCGGACGCTGGCGCTGGAGATCCGCCGAGGGGTCTCCGTCCAGCCGGGCGACGAGGTCCGGCTCGGGCAGGACGACACCGTCGATCCGGCGGACCTGCGCGATCGGGCGGAGGCCCTCAGGGCCCGTCTGGGGACCAGCAAGACGGCGTACCAGCTCGCGTCCCGGGTGCTCCAGACCCTGCTCAAGGACGACGCGGAGCTCGGGCACACCCTCAACCTGATCGTGGCGTGGTCGGTGGGCGGCGCCACCTCGGAGCAGCTTCGTCAGGACCTGGAGGGCACCTACGGGGAGGCCGACGCGATCGATCGGATCATCAAGGAGACGACGCGCCGGGTCAGTTCGCCCAACCAGCGGAAGACCAAGATCATCGCCACCGCCCTGGACCAACTGCGGGGACGGATCGGGGAGGTGACGACGCTGCTGCGCGAGGCGGTGCAGGTCGCCGAGATGCCGCCGCGCGGCGACAACCGGCGACTCGGGAGCGAACTGCTCGTCGCGCTCCGGGCGGCGGGGAAGTCGGCCCTGCTGCCGGGCCCCGGCGGCGAAGCGGTCCGGCTGCTGCTCGACTGGATCGGCGACGGAGTCTCCCGGGGCGCCTCACGGGCCCTGCCCGGTCTGCCCGGTACCGACGCGCTGCTGGTCCTGCCGCGCCTGGCCTGGACCGCGGCGGCCGACGGCCAGGACACGCCGGACCTCGCCGCACCGGACGTCCTGGACGCCCTGCTGGAGGTCCTGAAGCCGGCCGACCCCGGGAAGGCCTTCGGCGCCCACCTCGACCGCGGTGACCTGCACATCGCCGCGCGGCTCCTCGACCTCGCGGGAGCGGGTCGGCTGGGGGCCCTCCCCGCACCCGAGGTGAACCAGCCGGACGCGTGGCGGCGCCGGCTCGGTGACGCCGAGGCCCAGTGGCGCCTCAGGGCCGAGACGGCCCTGCGCAAGGCCGACGACCTCTTCGCGCACGTCCGGTTGCAGAACCTGCTCACCCCCGAGCAGGAGAGCCATCTGGCGGCCCGGCTCCTCGACCTCAAGACCTCGGACCGGAGCCTGCGGTTCCGTCATCTGCTGGAGCGGGTGCGGGACGTCGTCGCCCTGCTGGACGAGCGGGTGTCGGAGAAGACGGACCAGCTGCGCGAGCAACTGGTCGACCTGAACCTCGACGGGGCGGACCTCGCCCGGATCAGCGCCCTGATCGACCGCGGCGACGTCGCCACCGCCGAGGAGCTGCTCTCCTTCGCCCGCAAGGGCGACCGCATCCCGGAGCAGGTCGCGGAGACCGGCACCGAGCTGGCGGCCTTCCTGGAGGGCGTGCGCCACCCGGAGTCGCCCAGGGCCAGCAGCACCGGAGTCGACGCGCGGTGGTGGTTCGACCACTACGCGCGCGGGCGCTCCGGCCAGGCGGAGACCGACGCGGTCACCGGCGCCCTGGAGGCCTGGGAGTCGCTCGGGCGGCTGAACGAGCGCCGCAACTCCTTCCAGAAGCACGTCCCCAGCGTGCTGCGGATGCTCGGCCTGAGCGTCAAGGCCCCGGTCCGGCTGGTCGACCAGGACCGCAAGGACTGGCAGGTGATGACGCTCTCGGTCACCGCGGAGATAAGCGACAACGTCCCGGGCTACGTGTCCCGGATCGGCTCCCGGGCCAAGGGCAGTTACCGGGTCCTCATCGTCGGCACCGAGGAGCTCGGCCCCGACGCCCTGCTGCGCCACCTGCCCGAGTCCGCGCTCGGCGCCAACATCATCCTCTACCTGCAGCCGCTCGGCATCAGCGGGCGCCGGCGCCTCGCCCAGGCCTCCCACCAGAAGCCGCAGCAGGCGATCGTCGTCGACCCGGCCGTGTTCGGCTGGATCGCCGCCGGTGAGGCCCGGTCCTTCCGCGCGGTGCAGCGGGTGACGCTGCCGTGGGCCGCGTACCGACCGTACGAGCCGTTCCAGGCCGGCCAGGTCGCCGCCGAGGTGTTCAAGGGCCGCGACGACGAGAAGCGCACGATCATGGCCCGTGAGGGCGGCCTCTTCCTCTACGGCGGGCGGCAGTTGGGCAAGTCCTCGCTGCTCCGGCAGGTGGCCGAGAGCTTCCGGGCGGGGCACGGCGGCAACCAGGTCGCGGTCTACACCGACCTGCGGTTCGCCGAGATCGGGCTCAGCCGGCTCCCGCAGGAGATCTGGAGCGTGCTGGCCCAGCAGTTGAAGGCCGCCGGGGTGCTCGACCGCAGCGTCTCGGAGCACGCCAGCGCCACCGCCATCGGCGACCAGATCCAGCAGTGGCTGAACGAGAGCGAGGAGCGCCGCATCCTCTTCCTCGCCGACGAGGCGGACGCGTTCCTCAACGCGGACGCCCGGCCGGTCGAGACGGCGGGGGCGCAGTCGACCTTCCGGACCCTCACCGGCCTGATGAAGCTGATGGCCGACACCGAGCGCCGCTTCAAGATCGTGTTCGCGGGCCTGCACCAGGTGCAGCGCTACAACCGGCTCACCAACTCCATCACCGGTCACGGCGGCGAGCCGGTCCTGGTCGGGCCGCTGCGCGCGAAGGCCGCGATCGACCTGGTCGTCGAACCGCTGGCCGCGGCCGGGCTGTTCTTCGAGAACCCGGATCTGGTCTGGAGCATCCTGGCGCTGACCAACAACCAGGCCAACCTCGTCCAGATCGTCTGCGAGGGACTGGTCGAGGAGATGCAGGGCCGAGCCCTCTCCACCGAGGGCGGGCGCCCCCGGATCACCAACGCCGACGTGCAGAAGGTCGTCGCGAAGGGAGGCATCCGGGACAAGATCCGCGACCGGCTCCGCCTGACCATCGACCTGGAGGACCGGTACCGGGTCCTGACGCTGATCCTGGCCCTGCGCAGCCTCACCCTCACGGACGGCTACGCCCGCGGCTACACGCCCCAGGAGCTGCAGGAGGAGGCGCACCGGGTGTGGCCGGACGGGTTCCCGGAGCAGAACGGCGTGGACGAGGTCCGCACCGACCTGGTGGAGATGGAGGGCCTCGGGCTGGTGCTCCCGCTCCCGGGCCGGAGCAACAGCTTCGTCATGCGCAGCCCGAACCTCGTCAACATGCTCGGCACCCGCGACGAGCTCGAAGCGGAGCTGCGCACCAGCGAGTTCACCCAGAAGTACGACTACAACCCGCGCGTCGCCCGCCGGTCCATCGGCGTCGACAGCGGACGGGTCATGCGGATGAGCCCGCTGACCGACGAGCAGTGGCATGACGCGCTGTCCCGGCGCGCCGCGGTGATCACGGCCTCGGCGGCGCTCGGTGCCGACTCCCTGGCCAAGGCGGCGGAGCAGCACGTCGGGAGGGAGTGCCAGGTCGTGTCCGCGGCACCCGCGGAGCTGACCCAGACCGTCACCAGGTGGGCCCGGGAGCGCTCGCCGCACCTGATCTTCGTCGACCTGCGGGGTGTGCCCGCGGCGGACGTGCGGGCCGCCGTCGAGCGGCTCGCCAAGTACGCCTCGGCGGCGGAGGAGGAGGGCAAGGAGATTCCGCGCCGGCGCGCGCTGGCCGTCGTCGACCCGTTGACCGCGCTCGGCCCCGACTTCCCGGAGGTGTCCCGGGCGCAGCCGCAGCGCTGGAACGCGACCAGCCTGCGGGCCTGGCCGGAGCAGCCGTTCGTCTCGGTCGAGGAGCGCCGCAACCTGATCGAGGTGACCGGCGGCTGGCCCGCCTTCGTCGAGCGGGCCATCGCCCAGTACCTCCAGGGCGCTCCCCGGGAGCGGCTCTTCGACGCGACGCGGGCCCTGACGGACGACCCCGATTTCGCCCGGAGCCACCTGCGGCGGGTCGGCCTCTCCGACCGCCGGGTCGAGCAGATGGCCGGCTGGGCCGACATGTTCAGCCCGGAGGAGCACCGACAGGGCAGGGCCCACGCCGTCCCGCAGGACCTGGCGGTGGTGCTCGACGACGACCTGGACGAGGCCGAGGCGCTGCTGGCGGATCTGGAGGCGCTCGGGGTCCTGGACGACGACGGCGAGGTCCTCACCGTCGACAGCGTCACCTTCCGCGCGCTCAAGGCCGTGGCGGGCGCGCAGGGCGGGTCGGTGTGACCGAGCTCGTCGATCCGGTCGGCGGGCTGTCCCCGGAGGCGGTCCGGTACCTGCCGGGCGCGCGGCGCCACTGCGCCGGGGTGCTCGCCGACCTGCGCGCCGGGCTGACCTGCGTCTGGCTGTTCCCGGACGCCGAGGTGGAGTCGGAGCGCGCGGACCGGGCCGTGGAGGAGGTGGTCCACGGCCTGGACGACGTCGTGGACGTTCCCGGCAAGGAGACGGGGCCGCGCCCGGCCCCGGTCGCGGCCCCGCCGGAGCCGCGGGTGCCCTGGGAGCCGCCCGGCGGCGGGGGTGGGTCGGCCGCCCACCACACCGGGGACCACCCCGAGGACGTCTTCGACTTCGACGACGGCTTCGGGGACTGGGACCCGTTCGGGATCCTCGGCGGTGGGGGTCTCCGGGCGTCCGAGGGCCTGCCGCCCGCACCGGCCGTCGACTCCCGGTTCCCGGACGGTCCGGACGGCCCGGGCACCGACGTCGCCGCGCGCCTGGCCCGCAGCCTCGGCCTGGACGGGGACCTGGTCACCGAGCTGGTCGGCGACGCGGACGGCCGGGCGCCCGTGCTCGTCGTCCGGGCCTGGACCGAGGCGGACCCGCACGGGGTCTCCCGGCTGCTGCGCCGGTTCCAGGCCGCCGTGAAGGAGGCCGGCCTCAGGCCGAGCGATCGTCCGCGGCTGCTGGTGGCCTCCCGGCTCCAGGACCTGGAGCCGGACACCACGGTGCTCCTCGACGGAACGGTGTCCAGAGCGCACTGGTGGTGGGGGGTGTGGAACCACCTCGACACCGCCACCGTGGTCGCCGAGGCGATTCCGCACGCGGGCTCCGGGCAGGCCCACGACCGCATGACGCCGACCAAGCTCATCCGGCACGCCCTGCGCCGCGAGACCGTGGTCCAGACGGCCGGGCCCGATCTGGGACTGGCGGTGGAGCTGGCCAGGGTCTGGAGCGGCAGGACCGGGGAGCTGGCTTCCGCCCTGGGCGAGTGCTGCCCCGGGGATGGCACCGTCGGGCCGGGCTCCCAGGGCCGGAGCACGCCCGGAGCGGCGTACGCGCCGCTCCCCGAGAACGGCCTGCGCGAGGCGTGGTCGGCCGGGTCGGTCGACAGCTGGGAGGGGCAGATCCGGCACAGCCCCCGCTCCGGTGCGGGGGGATCCGGTGGCACGGAGCTCGACAAGCTGGTCTGGCAGGCCCAGAACCGCGTCCTGCTGCCCCTCATCGACGACGCCCGCGTCGGCTTCGTCGAGCTGCTTCCGCGCATAGCGGTACGCGGTGTCACCCGGCTCGTCGACACCTACGTCCGGCGGTCCCTGCGCGACGCCAACGGATCGTCGGCGGATCCGGCGTCCATGGAACTCGGTGAGCTCTACGACGCGGCGGTGCACCGGGACATCACCCTGACCGACGACCAGTTCGGCCGGCTGCGCACGCTCCGGCTGGCACGCAACAAGCTCGCCCATCGCACGCCGATCGCCGATGCCCTGCTCCACGACCTGCTGGACGCGCTCTCCGGCCCCTGACACCCGCGCTGTCGGACAGCCCCGCCGAGCGCGTGCGACGCCGAACGGCCACGGCCCGCGCTGCGGGGCCGTGGCCGGAGGGGGTTCGGAGGGGGCTATCGGGCGGTCGTGGCGGACGGGGTCTTCTTCCGGGCGCGGTAGGCGGCGGCCTTGATCTTGTTGCCGCAGGAGTCCATGCCGCACCACTGGCGGCGCATGCCCCGGGAGCGGTCGATGTAGACCCGGGTGCACTCCGGGTTGCCGCACTCCTTCAGTAGGGGGACGTCCGGGCCGCTGAGGAGTTCGACCGCCTGGCGCGCGACGGTTGCCAGCGCCTGTTCGGGGGTCGCCTCGTTGTGCCGTCCGGTCAGGGTGAGCTGCGGTGTCACGGGCGGTTTGCGCGCGGCGCCGTTGAGTACGGCGAGTGCCTCGCGGTCGAAGGCCTCGCCGAGTCGGCGGTTGGTGATCAGCCGGTAGACGGCCTCGCGGACGGTGGTCGCCTCGCGGACGTCCTGCTCGTCACCGGGCGTGATCGTGTCCACCAGGCCGCAGTCCAGGTACCAGGCGTTCAGGCGCTCCGGCGTCACGAACATCTCGAACCGGACCGTGCGCCGTGCACGGAGCGTAGCGGCGAAGTCCAGGGCGGGGTGCCCGCAGACGAAGACATGGTCAAGGTTCACATCACCATGCTGGCAGGTGACTGTGTCGGGGGGCAATGACGGGTGGCGCCCGCCGGGTCGAGCCGCAGCTCGCGGCCCTGCCAGCGTCGGCGCAGCCAGCGGTCGTGGCTCGCGAGGACGATCGCGCCGGGACCGGTGCCGAAGGCCTCCTCCAGTTCGTCGCAGAGGCGCGGGGAGAGGTGGTTGGTGGGTTCGTCGAGCAGCAGCAGCCGGGGCGGTTCGGCCACCAGGAGCGCCAGTGCGAGCCGGCGGCGCTGCCCGACGGACAGCCGGCCGACGGGCTTGTCCAGGTCCGCCGCGTGCAGCAGGCCGAGCGGTCCCAGCGGCACCCGCTCGGCGCGCGCCGCGCCCAGCGCCTGCTCGTAGGTGTCGCGGACGGTGCGGTCGGGCCGGTCGAACCCGGTGTCCTGGGTGAGCAGTCCGACCGTCAGTCCGGGGTGCCGGTGCACCGTGCCCTCGGCCGTGAGGTGGCCGGCGAGTACGGCGAGCAGCGTCGACTTGCCCGTCCCGTTGCCGCCCGTGACCAGCAGCCGGTCGTCCGGGGCGACGTCCAGGCTTTCGAGCGCGAGCCGGCCGGGCACCCGGAGGTCCCGGAGCGACGCCAGGGGCCGGAGGCCCTCGCCGGTGTCGGACGGCGTGTGGGTGTCCGCCGCCAGGGATTCGACGGCGAACCGCAGCGGGCGCGGCGGCTCGGGGACCTGCGCGCGCTCCAGTTCCTCCAGTCGGCGGGCGGCGTTGCGCACCCGTCGGGAGGCCTGGTTCTGCACCCGGCCCGCCCGGTGGCCGTAGCCCATCTTCTCGTTGTCGCGCGGCCCCCGGTCCGGTGCGACCAGGTGCGCGGTCACGCCGGCCGCGTGGCGCAGCTGCGCCAACTCCTGCTGCTCCTCGGCGAATCGCCGCTCCCAGCGGTCCCGCTCGGCGCGCCGCTCGCCCAGGTAGGCGCTGTAGTTGCCGCCGTAGCGGACCGGTCCGTCCACCGCCGGGTCGAGGTCGATCAGGTGGGTGCAGACGGCGTCGAGGAACGCCCGGTCATGGGCGGCGACGACCACGGTGCCGGGTAGTGCGCGGACCTGCTCCTCCAGGAAGGCGGCGGCGCCGTCGTCGAGGTGGTTGGTCGGCTCGTCCAGCAGCAGCGCGGACGGCCGTCGGACCAGCAGCGCCGCGAGGGCCAGCCGGCCGCGCTGCCCGCCGGACAGCGAGCCGAGCGTGCGGTCGTGCCCGAGCGGGCCGAGGGCCGGTGCGCCGAGGCCCAGCCCGTCGAGGACCAGGGCGGCACGGCGGTCGGCGTCCCAGGACTCCCGGTACCGGGCCTGTTCCAGCCGCCTGCCGTAGGCGTCCAGGAGTTCCGGGTGGCCGGGGTCGGACTCCGGGAGCCGGGCGATCTCCGCGCCGAGCCGGTCCAGTTCCAGCAGGTCCTCGCGGGCCTCGCGCAGCGCGTCGTCCAGGACGGCGGCGACGGTCGCGGCAAGGCCGAAGGGCATCTCCTGGTGCAGGAAGCCGAGGTCATCGGGGCGGGAGACGCTTCCCGCGTCGGGTTCGTCCACGCCGGCGAGCACCCGCAGCAGGGTGGACTTGCCGGCGCCGTTCTCCCCGATCAGGCCGATCCGGTGGCCGGGGGCGGCGGTCAGGCCGACGCCGTCGAGGACGCGACGACCGCCGAGGACGCGGACGAGGTCATGGGCGAGCAGGGCGTTCTGGGGCAGGGGGAACACGGGAAACCTTCCGACGTGAGGGGGTGGGCCCGCCCGGACACCGAGCCTCGGGCGGGCCGCGTCACACGGCGGCGGGTCACACCGCGGGCGCCCCCGTCTCCCGCAGCGTGCCGTCGGCCAGCCGGAGCCAGCGGTTCACCCCGATCTCGGCGAGGAAGCGCTCGTCGTGACTGACCACCAGGAAGGCGCCCTGGTACGAGTTCAGCGCGCTCTCCAACTGCCCGGCGCTGACCAGGTCGAGGTTGTTGGTCGGCTCGTCGAGCAGCAGCAGCTGCGGGGCCGGCTCCGCGCACAGCACGCAGGCCAGGGTGGCGCGCAGCCGCTCGCCGCCGGAGAGCACCCCGACCGGCAGATGGGCGCGGGCGCCGCGGAACAGGAAGCGGGCGAGCAGGTTCATCCGCTCCGTCTCGGGCCGCTCGGGGGCGAACGCGGCGAAGTTCTCCGCCACGGTGCGGTCGAGGTCCAGCAGGTCCAGGCGCTGCGAGAGGTAGGCGATCCGCCCGTCGTTGCGCTTGATCTCCCCGCTGTCCGGGGTGAGTTCGCCGGTGACCAGGCGCAGCAGGGTGCTCTTGCCCGCGCCGTTGGGCCCGGTCAGCGCGATGCGTTCGGGGCCGCGGACGCTCAGGTCGACGCCGCCGTCGGCGAACACCGGGCGGCCGGCGTGGTGGACCTGCAGGCCCTCGCCGAGGAAGAGGTTGCGCCCGGCGGGCACCTGGGTGTCGGGCAGCTCCAGGGAGAGCCGCTGCTCCTCGCGCAGGGCGCGCCCGGCCTCGTCCAGCCGGGCCTTGGCCTCGCCGACCCGGGCCGCGTGCATCTGGCCGGCCCGGCCCGCGGACTCCTGGGCGCCGCGCTTCATGTTCCCGGCGAAGATGCGGGGCAGGCCGGCGCTCTTGAGGTTGCGGGCGGCGTTGCTCTGACGGCGCTCGGCGCGTTCGCGGGCCTGCTGCATCTCCCGCTTCTCCCGCTTCAGCTCCTGCTCGGCGTTGCGGACGTTCTTCTCGGCGACCTCCTGCTCGGCCCGGACGGCCTCCTCGTACGCGGTGAAGTCGCCGCCGTAGAAGCGCAGTTCGCCGTTGCCGAGCTCGGCGATGTGCTGCATCCGGTCGAGCAGCGCGCGGTCGTGGCTGACCAGCAGCAGGCAGCCGTTGAATTCCCCCAGCACGTCGTAGAGCTTGTGTCGGGCCTCCGCGTCGAGGTTGTTGGTCGGCTCGTCGAGCAGCAGTACGTCGGGGCGCTTGAGCAGCTGGGCGGCGAGGCCGAGGGAGACGATCTGGCCGCCGCTGAGGGTGCTCAGGCCGCGGTCCAGGGTGAGGTCCGTCAGGCCGAGGCGGTCGAGCTGGGCGCGGGTGCGCTCCTCGATGTCCCAGTCGTCGCCGATGGTGGTGAAGTGCCGCTCGTCGACGTCCCCGGACTCCACGGCGTCGATGGCCCGGATGACGGCGGCGACGTCGAGCACCTCGGCGACGGTGAGGTCGGAGGTCAGGGGCAGGCTCTGGCGGAGGTAGCCGAGCCGTCCGGTGACCGACACCGAGCCGGTGGCGGGCTTGAGATCGCCGGCGATCAGCTTGAGCAGGGTGCTCTTGCCGGCGCCGTTGGGGGCGACCAGGCCCGTCCGGCCCGCGGGCACGGTGAAGGACAGGTCCTGGAAGACCGGGGTGTCGTCGGGCCAGGCGAAGGAGAGGTTCGAGCAGACGACGGCGGCGTTGGACACGTTGGACACGGGGATGACCTCGAAGGGATGAGGGCAGGAAGGTAGACCTCTGCCCTGGGCAGACGTGCGGAGAAGGGGTACGACGAAACGGACCACCTCGGCGGCGCTCCTGAAGCACCGGCCGGTGGCCGTCAGATCCGGATCTCACCCGGAGATGTCGTCGTCACCCGCCACGTCTGCCACTCCTCGATCACACGACTACAGGTCGCTGCGACTGTAGCAGGCACCGCCGACAGCCGGCAGCGGATAAGTGCGCGCCCAGCGGGCGGCGGCCGGCAACTGCCCTCTGCCACGGCTCCTTTCGCCCAGGCTCCCGCACCGGCCGGTGCCGCCGGGGCCCCTTCGCCGTCTCGTTGACAGGCTGGGCGCGACCGTGCCAGCATCGTCACCGGCTGAACCGGTGACGGACATGAGAACAGCCCGACCAGGCGTACACGGGAGAGCCGCCCCTACGCACCGACCGCTTGAGCCAAATCTCGGCTGATCACCGCCACTTGCGGCGACTGTCCGAGGGGCATCGGCCCGCGGTCGTCAGCGATCGGACCGTCACTATCTCGACCGGACACATCTTGTACGTCGACCAGCCCTGCCCGTACGCCCCGCACGCGCTCCTTGGCGGCCGGGCGCACGCCCACCTTTTTCCTGGACGGATACCCATGAAGAGATTCCTGATCGTGCTCGCGCACGGCGCGGCGCT
>NZ_LFVW01000225.1:0-16793 GCF_001182915.1 Kitasatospora sp. MY 5-36 | reverse complement strand
GTGGCTGCGGGCGAGGCGCGGGGCGAGCTCGGTGAGCAGCCGGACCGGGCCGCCGGCCGCGCGGGCGGTCCGGGTCGTGGTGTCGGCGCCGAGCAGCAGCTGGGCGGCGTGGCCCGCCTCGACCAGGTCGGCGATGACCTCGAAGGCCTGGTGGTCGCCGGCGTGGCCGGCCCGGGAGGGGCTGTCCAGCGCGAGGTACACGCCCTCGGCGGCCAGGTGGCGGTGCAGCGCACGGTCGGGGAGCCGGGTGAGGTGGCCGAGGATGACCCGGTCGGGCCGGACGCCGTGCCGGTGGCACAGCCGGTGCACCACCCCGGGCGGGGCGCCGTCGGCTTCGAGGTGGACGGCGATCGGGGCGCCGGTGGCGTGGTGGGCCTCGGCGGCGGCGGCCATCGTCCACCGGGTGTGGCGACTGTCGGGCCCCGCGTCGGCCGCGACCTTGATCAGCCCGGCCCGGACCCCCTCGTGCGCGCCGGGCAGACCGGTGGTGAGATCGGCGACGAAACGTTCCTCCAGGTCGGCGTACGGGCCGGGGCGGTCCTCCGCCCCGGCGCCGGTGGCGGAGAAGGAGCCCGGCGCGTAGTGGACCGCCTGGTGCGCGCCGGTGGCGGCGACGATCCGCACGCCGGTCGTACGGGAGAGCGCGGCGAGCGAGTCCGCGCCCCGGCCCAGGCCGAGCGGGGTCCACTGGACGAGGGTGCGGCCGCCGGCGGCGGCGTAGGCGCGCAGGACGTCCTCGGCGGCGGCCGGGTCGTCCAGCTCCTGGCCGGGGAGCAGCGGGCTGCGGATGAAGAGGTGGTCGTGGGCGTCGGTGACGCCGAGGACGGCGGGGTCCAGGTCGCCGAGGACGGTGCGGACGGTGCGGCTCATGCCCCGGCCTCCTCGGTGACGGTCCCGGCGGCGCCCTCGGCGGCCTTGGTGGCCTTGGTGGCCTCGGCACTCTCGGTGCTCTCGGTGCTCTCGGCGAAGGTCGCGGTGCTCTCGGCGAAGGTCGCGGTGGCGACCCGCAGGCCGGCCAGCGCCTTGGGGAGGCCGACGTACGGGGCGAGGTGGACCATGACCTCGGTGATCTCCGCCTCCGTCAGGCCGATCCGCCGGCTGTAGCGGACGTGGTCGGCGAGCTGCGGCTCGACGCCGCCGAGGGCGGTGAGGGCGGCCAGGTTGGCGATCTGGCGGTCGCGCAGGGCGAGGCCGGGGCGCTGGTAGGTGCCGCCGAAGAGGCTGGTGACGATCCAGTCGGGGAAGCCGGGGGCGAGGGCGTCCAGGCCGCCGAGGGTGGCGGCGACGCCCGGACCGGCCAGGTCGGCGAGCAGGGCGTGGCCGGCCGCGCGGTCGAGCGGGGCCGGGGTGAGGTCGGGGCCGGCGGGAGCGGTCGCGGGGGACATCGGGGCGGTGGGTCCTTTCACCAGTGGCGGCCGGCGGGCAGCCGGTCCAGTTCGGGGCGGGACAGGTGCAGCACCTGGTACCGGACGCCGGGCGCGTCCTCGGGGGCCGGGCCGTGCCAGAGGGCGAAGCTGAGCAGCTCCCAGCGGCTCGGGTCGACGGCCACGGCGGCGGTGTGCAGGTCCGGGTGCGCGGGCAGGTCCGCGAGCGCCCGCTCGACGGCCTCGGCCGGGTCAGCGCCTTCCGGCAGCCGTACGGTCGCCCGGGTGGCGGTGCTGGGCTGCTCGGTCCTCTCCCCCGCCACTGACGACGCGCCATGGGTCAGGCCCGCGCCGAGCCAGTGCCGGACGGCGGGGCGGCCGAAGTCGGCGCTCAGGCCGCGGAAGCCCGGGCCCCAGAGGAAACCGTTCATGCCCTCGGCGGTGCGCCAGAGGTAGAACGGCGCGTACTGGTTGACGGGCGAGCCCTGCCGACCGCGCTCGCGGACCAGGTAGGCCTTGAGGCCGAGGCCCGGGTGCGCGTCGAGCAGGTGGCCCTTGTCGGCGACGCGCTTGCGGATGACGCCCATGTCGTAGTCGGCGGGGAGGGTGATCTCGTACTGCATGGCGTGCACGGCGGGGCTCCTCGGGTTCTGGCCGGTCTGACGGCGGACGTCCTGGTTTTCGGCAGGCGCGTCGGCTCTGGTCGTACGGGTTCGGCCGCGAGGGTTCGGCCGTACGGGTGCGGCGGCGCGCCCGGGGTCGTGCGGGTCAGGCCGTGCGGGTCAGGCCGTGCGGTGTGCCGCGAGCAGGCCGAGGGCGCCGCGGACGGCCCGGTCGAACGGCTCGGCGCTGTCGGCGGCGCGGGCCAGGACGTAGCCGCCCTGGACGACGGCGACCACGGCGGCGGCCGTGTCGGCCGGGTCGAGGCCGGGGGCGAACTCGCCGTCCGCCTGGCCCTGGGCGACCAGTTCGGCGATCCGGCCGCGCAGCCAGTCGAAGGTCTCCTCGACGGGCGCGCGCAGCCGCGGGTCGGCGACGACGTCGGGGTCCTGGGCCATCCGGCCGATCCGGCAGCCGCGCAGGACGTCGCGGTCGCGGTGCAGGTAGGCGGCGATCCGGTCGTAGGCGGTGCCGGGGGCGGCGAGGTCGGCCTCGGCGACGCCCCGCATCTGCTCGGCGCTGCGGCGCAGGGCGGCGGCCGCGAGGTCGGGCTTGCCGGTGAAGTGGTGGTACATGCTGCCCTGGCCGACCCCGGAGCGCTGCTGGATGGCCTTGGGGCTGGTGCCGACGTAGCCGCGCTCCCAGAGGAGGGCCTGGGTGCTCTCGATGAGACGGTCCTGGGTGCTCATGCGGCTCACTGTACATACCAGTAGGTACAGAAGACCAGCGCTGACTCCGCCCGGGCGCCCCGGGGCGCCCGGATCCTCCTCGCGGAACGGTTGAGGGCCGTGCGCCGCCCCCCGGCGGCCACGGCCCCTCGACCGTTCGTCATCCCCCGCACCGCCGAGCGGCATTCCGGCGCGCCTGGTGGCGCGCGTCACGTCACGGACGGTGGCCGGCGTCACGCCGCGTAGGGGGTGCACGGCGCACTGCGCGGGCGGGCGCCGGACGCGGGCGACTACGGCAGCGCGCGGCGGACCTCCGGGGCCACCTCGCTCGCGAACAGCTCCAGTTGCTCGCGCTGCGCCCCCTCGGTGAGTGCGTCCACCCCGATGCCGACCACCTCGTTGCCGAAGGCCTCGTGGTAGCGGTGGATCTTCTCGATCACCTGCTGCGGACTGCCGACCAGGGCCGAACCGCGCTCCAGCGCGTCCTCCAGCGACGTGAACGGCGAGTTGTTGTGCCGACCGGCGGCCGAGTCGAACAGGGCGTTCCAGTACGGGCGGAAGCCCTCGACCGCGTCCTGCGAGCGCTTGGCGACGTACAGTCCGCCGAAGCTCGCGCCCACCCTGGCCCGCTCCGGGTCGTGCCCGTAGTACTCCCAGCGCTCGCGGTAGTGGTCGACCAGCGCCCGGTACTTCTCCAGCGGGTGGAAGGAGTTGGCGGAGAAGAGCGGGTCGCCGTGGCGGGCCGCGAGGTCGGTGGACCGCGTGCTGGTCGCGCTGCCGTGCCACACCGGGATCGGGTCCTGGAGCGGGCGCGGCCAGACGGTGGCGTCCCGGAGCGGCGGGCGGGTCGAGCCCTCCCAGGTCACCTTCCCCTCGCGCCAGAGCCTGCGCAGCAGACCGTAGTTCTCGGCGAGCGCCTCCCACTGGCGCTCCTCGGGAAGGCCGAACAGCCCGAAGTGGCGCGGGTCGTTGCCCTTGCCGACGATCAACTCAAGTCGGCCACCGGAGAGTTGGTCGAGCATCGCGTAGTCCTCGGCGACCCGGACCGGGTCGAGGATGCTGAGCACCGTCACCGTGGTGAACAGCCGGATGGTGGAGGTGCGGGCGGCGATCGCGCTGAGCAGCAGGGGCGGGGCCGGGGAGAGGAACGGCTCGCCGTGCCGCTCCCCCACCCCGTAGCCGTCGTAGCCGAGCCGCTCGGCGAGGACCGCCTGGTCGATGACGTTATGGAGCTTCTGCTCCGGGGTGCGCCGGACACCGGTGACCGGATCGGGGGCGTTGGCGACGAGGGACGAGACGGTGAACCGCACGGCGGTCTCCTTGAACGCTCGGGAGGGGCTCGGGAGGGGCTCGGGACGGAGTCGGAGGGGATCGAGGAGGAGCCCTCGGGAAGGGGTTCGGCGCAGACCGGGCCGGGCTTGACGGGGCCGGTGGAGCCCGGGGGCCGACGGGCCGCGCGGGGCACGGGGAGCCGGTACGTGGTCCGGCGCCGCACTCCCACGGGCGGGCACCGGCGGAGCGGCTGACGGGACGGGCGGCGCGCCGCTCGGGCGGCAGGGCACGCGGGTGGCGTCAGCGGACGGTGCCGCGGTGGCGGCGACAACAACAGCGGGCTGCGGCGGCGGTCACGGTCCGGACTGCCATCTCGCCTCCCCCTCGCCTCGCACGCGCACGATCCTCCGCGAGCATAGGCACCGGCCGGGGACGGGGCAAGGGCTTGATCCGCCACGGCCGACTGGCAAGATGTCCGGCATGAGCTACCTCGCCGCGGATGACCGCTATGACTCGATGACCTATCGGAAGGCCGGCCACAGCGGCGTCCAGCTGCCCGCCGTATCGCTCGGGCTCTGGCACAACTTCGGTGACGCCCAGCCGCTGGAGGTGCAGCGGGCGGTGCTCCGCCGGGCCTTCGACCGGGGTGTCACCCACTTCGACCTGGCGAACAACTACGGCCCGCCGTACGGCAGCGCCGAGCGCAACTTCGGCTACCTGTTCGCCCAGGACTTCCGGCCGTACCGGGACGAGCTGTTCATCGCCACCAAGGCCGGCTGGGACATGTGGCCCGGCCCGTACGGCAACGGCGGCAGCCGCAAGTACCTGCTGGCCAGCCTCGACCAGTCGCTGGACCGGATGGGCCTGGACTACGTCGACGTCTTCTACTCGCACCGGTACGACCCGGACACCCCGATCGAGGAGACGATGGGGGCGCTCGACAGCGCGGTGCGCTCGGGCAAGGCGCTGTACGCCGCGATCTCCAACTACCCGGCAGAGCAGCACCGGGAGGCGGTGGCGATCCTGCGCGAGCTGGGGACGCCGGTGCTGATGAACCAGTCGGCGTACTCGATCCTCAACCGGTACGTGGAGGACCACGGCGTGCTGGACGCGGTGGGCGACACCCGGACCAGCCTCATCGCCTACTCGCCGCTGGCCCAGGGCCTGCTGACCGACCGCTACCTGACCGGGGAGGTGCCGGCGGGCTCGCGGATGTCGGTCGGGAAGTTCCTCACCGAGGAGGCGCTGGCCGGGCCGAAGCTGGACCGGCTGCGGGCGCTGGCCAAGGTCGCCGAGGGGCGCGGGCAGACACTGGCGCAGCTGGCGCTGTGCTGGGTGCTGCGGGACCCGCGGGTGGTCTCGGTGATCATCGGCGCGAGCAGCGTGGCCCAGTTGGACCAGAACCTCGACGCGCTGGCGGGCGGCCCGCTGACGGCTGAGGAGCTGGCGGAGATCGACCGGCTGAGCCGCTGAGCCGAGGCGGCGACGGCGGAGCGGGAGGCGTTGGCTGACGGCTGACGATCGACGGATGACAGCTGACAGATTTCGAAATCTGTCAGCTGTCATCCGTTATCTGTTCGCTGATATCTGTTACTTGTCAGCCGTCACCTGTTCGCTGCCGGCCGCTTGATGCCCAGAGCGGGCAGAACCGTTTCTGCAACCCGGTGGGCCTCCTCCAGCAGCGGGTTGCCCGACAGGATGAAGGTGTCGACACCCAGCGCCTCGAACTCCTGCAGGCGCTCGATCACCTGGGCCGTCGAGCCGACCACCGCGGTGCCGGGGCCGGGGCGGAACAGGCTCATCCCCGGCCAGAGGTTGGGGTAGGCCTCCAGCTCGCGGGCCCGGGCCGGCACCTTGCCCCCGTGCTGGCGGAACTGCCGCTGCCAGCCGACCCCGTCCTCCCCCTTCGCCCCGCCCAGCTGGCGCGCGTAGGTGGCCTCGCTGGTGACGTCCAGCAGCCGGTCGGCGGCCGCCCAGGCCTCGTCCTCGGTGTCGCGGACAATCAGGTGCAGCCGCAGTCCGATCCGCAGGCTCCGGCCGTGGGCGGCGGCGCGCTCGCGGACCAGGTCCAGCTTCTCCTTGAGCAGGTGCGGCGGCTCGCCCCAGGTCAGGTAGACGTCCACGTGCTCGGCCGCCATCTCGATGCCGGCCGCCGAACTGCCGCCGAACCAGAGCGGAATGCCGCCGGGCTGCGCCGGGGCCAGCTCGCGCAGGCTCGCGCCCGCGTTCTTCAGCTCGTAGAACTCGCCCTTGTGGTCGAAGACTTCGCCCGCCGTGAGGCGCTTGACGATCGACCAGTACTCGCCGCTGAGCCGGTAGCGGTCGTCGTGCTCGACGTCCAGGCCGTACTCGCGCAGCTGCGCGGTCGAGCCGTTCACCACGTTGAAGCGCAGTCGGCCGCCGTGCAGGTGGTCGAAGCTGAGCGCCATCTTGGCCAGCAGGGTGGGCGAGACCAGCCCCGGGTGGACGGCCAGCAGCGGCTTGAAGGCCGGCGTGGTGGCGGCGGCGAGCGCGCTGCCGAGCGTCCAGACGTCGTACAGGTCGGTCGCGAGCAGGGCGCCGGTGTAGCCCAAACGCTCGACGCTGCCCGCCAGTTGCTGGAGGTAGCGGAGGTCCACCGGGCGGCGCCCGGCCGGCTCCCAGGGGTAGTGGCCCTCGCGCGGGATGATGTACCAGAGGACTTCGGAGGCCATGGGTCAGACCGCCTTCGCGAGCGCGGCGGCCACCGGGGCCTCCAGACCGGGGAGGTGGGCGTCGGCGACGGTCAGCGCCCGGTCGATGAAGCCCACACCGTGGAAGATGTCCGCGGCCTCCTGCTGCTCGGCGACGAACCCGGCCGTGGCGGGCTCCAGTCGCCAGGGCAGTGCGACCAGCGCGGCCTGCCAGTCGGCGGCCGTGCCGCCCAGGTCCTCGGCGGCGATCGCGGCGGCCTCGGCCGGGTTGGCGGCCACCCAGGCGTCCGCCCGGCGCAGCGCGGTCGCGATCGCGGCGACCACCTCGGGGCGCCCGGTCGCGAAGTCCCGACGGGTGAAGAACACCGAGCGGTCGGTGATGACGTCACCGGTGCGGACCAGTTCACGGAACTCCCCGGTGCGGCGGGCCGCGGCGAGTTCGGCGCCCTGGGCGATCCAGCCGGCGATCTCGCCGTCGCGCAGCCGCTGGGCCTGGTCCTCACCGGCCGCCGGGCGCGCCGGGGTGACGTCCTCGCCGTACGAGAGCCCCTGGGCGTGCAGGGCCTTGGCGAGCAGGTGGGTCTGCCAGGAGCCGACGGAGAGGACGACGGTGCCGCCCTTGAGGTCCGCGACCGTCCGCACCGGACCGGAGTCCAGCACCAGCAGGGCGCCGTGGTCCGGGCGGGGCGCCGAGACCGCCGCGTAGACCAGGTCGTGGCCGGCCGCCTGGGCGGTGATCGGCGGGGTGGAGCCGGTGCCGCCGAAGTCGATGACGCTCTCGGCGAGCAGGGCGCCGGTGCGGGTGCCGTCCGCGTAGTGGTGGAAGGCGCCGGTCTCACCGAGCGGGGCCAGCTCCTCGTCCAGGTACGGGAGTCGGGCGAGGTAGTAGAGCGAGGGGTTGCTGGCGTGGACGCCGAGGGTGACGGTCATCTGGTCAACTCCGGTGGTGCGGGCCTGACTTGTGGGAAGGCAGGCGGGATCGGGGGAAGGTCGGGGACAGCGGGGGGTCGCGGACGTCAGTGGACGCCGAGGTCGGCGAGCAGACGGCGGCGCAGGTCGGCGAAGGCGGGGTCGGCCGGATCGCGCGGGCTCTCGACGGTGACGGCCTCGTCCCGGGCGAGCAGGCCGTCGCGCAGGACCACGACCCGGTCGGCGAGCCGTACGGCCTCGTCCACGTCGTGGGTGACCAGCAGGACCGCCGGGCGGTGGCGGCGCACCAGGTCGCCGACGAGGTCCTGCATCCGCAGTCGGGTGAGCGCGTCCAGGGCGGCGAACGGTTCGTCCAGCAACAGGAGTTGCGGCTCGCGAACGAGTGCCCGGGCGAGCGCGACGCGCTGCGCCTCACCGCCGGAGAGGGTGGCCGGCCAGGCCTCGGCGTGCCGCTCCAGGCCGACCTCGGCGAGTGCCTTCAGCCCGGTCTCCCGGGTCGCGGCGCCGCGCGGGAGGCCGACCGTGACATTGGCCAGCACCCGCTTGGACGGCACCAGCCGGGGCTCCTGGAACACCACGGTACGGACCGGCGGGACGAGCACGGTGCCCTCGTCGGCCTGGTCGAGCGCACCGAGGATGCGCAGCAGCGTGGTCTTGCCGGTCCCGCTGGCGCCGAGCAGGGCGACGAACTCGCCGCGGGCGATGGAGAGGTCTACCCCGTCGAGGACCGCCCGGGTGCCGAACACCCGGCGCAGGCCGCGCAGGTGGACGGCCGGGGCCGTCCGCTCGGACGCCGAGGGAGGAGCGGGCGAACGGGGCGAGGAGGGGGCGAGGGCGGCGGCGGTGGTCGTGTCGGCGGTCATCGGGCCGCTCCCTGGACGGCCTGGCGCCACGGCATCAGCACGCGCTCCAGGACTCGGACGATGCCGTCGGCCGCGAGGCCGAGCAGCCCGTAGATCAGGATGCAGACGGCGAGGACGTCGGTGCGCGAGTAGTTCTGCGCCTGGGCCATCAAGTACCCGATGCCCTCGGTGGAGTTGATCTCCTCGGCGGCGATCAGGGCGATCACGCTGAGCGTCATCGACAGGCGCAGTCCGGACAGCAGCGAGGGCAGCGCACCGGGCAGCACGACGGTGCGCACGATCGCCCAGCGGCCGAGGCCGAAGCTGCGCATCGCCTCGACCAGTTTGCGGTCGGTGCTGCGGACCCCGCCCGAGGCGGACACGTACATCGGGAAGCTGGTGGCGACCCCGATCAGGGCCACCTTCGCGGTCTCCGTGATGCCGAACCACACCATGAACAGCGGGACGAGGGCCAGGAACGGGACGGTCCGCAGGATCTGGATCGCGGAGTCGAGCAACTCCTCGCCGAGCCGGGTGAATCCGGTGACCACGCCGAGCACCAGGCCGGTGGTCGCGCCGAAGAACAGGCCGAGCCCGGCCCGGGTGAGGGAGACGGACAGGGCGTCGGTCAGCTGACCGTTGCCCCACAACTCCCCCACGGCCTGGGCGACCTGGGCGGGCGAGGCGAGCACGTCCTGGGTCAGCGCGCCGGTGGCGGACGCGAGCGCCCAGCCGCCGAGCAGGGCGAGCGGACCGACGGTGCGCAGGGTCACGGCCAGCGCGCGGGGGCGGGGCCGGTTCCGCCGGCTCTGCGGGGCGACCAGGCCGGCGTCGAGGGCAGCCCGGGTGTCCTCGGGGGTGAACTTCTCTGTCGTGGTGGTCACTTGGCACCGTCCCCGAGCCTGTTGACGTCGATCAGGTAGGGCTTGACGTCCACCAGCTGCTTGGTGACCTTCTGGTCGGCGAAGAACTGGGCGACCGTCCCGAACCGCGCGGTGTCGGCGTCGGAGATGGCGTCGGCCGGGGTCCCCTGCCTGCTGACGTTCACCGCGACGTCCTTCTCGGCGGGGGTGACGGCGGTCGGGCCGGCGTCGGTGAACACGTTGAGGTAGCCGGCCGGGTCGGCCTTCTCCTTCTCGCCGTTCTCGCGCAGGTAGGTGTAGAACGCCTTGACCACCTCGGGGTGCTTGTCCGCGAAGCCGTTGCGCACCGCCCAGACGGCGTAGTTGTCGGAGCCGACCTCCTGGCCGTTGACCAGGAAGTGCGCGCCGGCGTTGGCGATGGCGGGCGTCGAGAAGGTGTTCCAGGTCGCCCAGGCGTCCACCTGGCCGGAGTTGAAGACCCCGGAGGTCTGGTCGGCGCGCAGGTAGACCCGCTCCACCTTGTCGGCCGGGACGCCGTTCTTCGCCAGCGCCTTGAGCAGCAGGTACTCGCTGGTGCCGCCCTGGGAGACGGCGACCTTCCGGCCGACCAGGTCCTGGACGGACTTGACGGGCGAGTCGTTCTTCACCAGGATCCCCTCGCCGACGCCGTCGGGCGCGGTCTGGGCGAACAGCTTGAAGCCGGGCTTCTGGGCGAGCGCGGCGACGGCCGAGGTGATCGAGCCCTGGGCGACGTCCAGCTGGTCGGCGGAGAGGGCCTGGGCGGCGGGGGCGAAGGGGCCGGCGCTGCCGGTCCAGGCGACCTTGGCGTGGACGGCCGCCAGGGCCCGGTCCAGCGAACCGTCCTTCTTGCCGCGGGCGAGGAAGCCGTTGTTGCCGGGGTCGGGCAGGCGGAGCACCACGTCGGCCTTGCCATCGGCCCCGCCGGCGGCGGAGGCCTTGGCCCCGTCGGCGGACGAGCCGCAGGCGGCCAGGGCGGTGGAGGCGAGCAGCGCGGTGGCGGCGAGGGCGAGGCGGGGGGTCTTCACGGGGGTCTCCATGTGAGTGACAGATGACAGCCGACAGCTGACAACTTTTGAAATCTGTTAGCTGAACGCCGTTACCTGAAGTCTGTGATCCGAGCGTTGTCGGCGCCCGCACCCGAACCTGCGGCGCCGCTCGTGTCGGTGCCGGCAGCGACACCCACGCCCTCACCCGCACGCCGCACACGCAGCAGCTCGCGGGCCGCACGGAGCGGCTCCGGGTCGGCCCACGCCCGGACGTCCACCGGCGCGGTGAGGAAGCCCTGCTCCCCGAGGAACCGTTCCTGCAGCGCCAGCAGCTCCAGCCGCTCCGCCGACAGGTCCAGGTGCAGGGTGCGGTGACTGCCCGGCGCATAGGCCCCGGCGACGCCCTCGGCCCCGGCACCGGTCTCGGCCCGCAGGATCCGGACCACCTCCTCCGGGTGCTCCGCCGCCCAGTCGGCGGCCTCCAGCAGCACCGCGAGGAACCGGGCGACCAGCTCGGGCTGCTCGTCCAGCAGCCGCTGGTGGACCGTGATCGGCCGCGGGGTGCCGTTGTTGACCCGGGCCCGGCGGTCCGGCGCCGCGTCCAGCTCCACGGCCACCTCCGCACCGATCCGGCGGGCCGCCTCGACGGCGAGCGCCCCCTTCACGTACACCGCGTCCACCACCCCGTCCCGCAGGGCGGCCAGCTCCGCGGACCACTGCCCGCCACCCGGGACGCCGGGGACGTCCACCAGCTCGGCGTCCGCCAGGGTGAGGCCCGCGAGCCCGAGGGCGCCGCGGAGGCCGGCCAGCGCCATCGCCCGCCAGAAGTCGATGCCGATGTCATGATGCGGCACCGCCAGCCGCAGTCCGCGCAGCTGCGCCGGTTCGGTCACGCCGCTGCCGGCCCGCACCAGCACCACCTGGCGCTCCTCGATCCAGGTGAGGCCGATCAGCCTGGTCGCCTCGCCGCGCGAACGGGCCCACAGTGCGGGGACGTTGCCGCCCTCCCGGAACAGTCCGGTCAGCGCGTGGGTGTAGTGGTGGTCCGCCGCCACCTCCGACGGAGCGTCCTGCAAGGAGCGGACGGCGATGCCGTCGGCGGCGAACTCCCGGGCGAGCCACCCCTGGTCGGCGGCGATCCCGGTCGCGGTGGGCACCGGGCAGCGGGTGAACCAGAGGGTGTCGGGAAGCGGGGAGGCGTTCTGGATGCGACTGGACAACGGAGTTGGTCCTCTACGGGGGCTCCGACGACAGCCGGAGGAGCTCGGGATCGATTACCGCACGAAGGCACAGGAAGCCTGGTGCGCAAGGAAGTTGTACGCCACGATGCAGGGAGGAAGGCAGGTGGCGCGGGAGGCGTCGGTCAGCGACAACACGCACGGGAGGGGAGACACCGGTGGGACGTCACGGTGCTTCTCCTTCCGCAGAGTCGGGGCAGGCGCCGCCTGGACCGAGTGGCCGTCCGGCGCGATGCCAGGAGCGTTCCACGGCGGACGAGCCCGAGGCAAGTCTTTGCCACATGATGGGATCGGTTGTTCATCAACGCCATTCCATTGCAACGTCGTCGACACATTCCCGCAGCACCGGCTGCCCTACGCTGAGACCGCCTCCGGCCGCCGGGCCGGAGTTCCGAACCGAAACGCGAGGTGCCATGCCCGGGGCCGCCACCGCCGTCCAGAGTCCGCCGGCCGGTGCGCAGGCCGTCCAGCGCGCGCTCGGACTGCTGCACTGCTTCCATGACAACGGCCCCGACCTGAGCGCCTCGGACCTGGCCCGCCGGATGGGCCTGTCGGTCTCCACCGCGCACCGGCTGGCCCGCACGCTGGTCAGCGCCGGGTTCCTGGAGCAGGACGAGCAGACCGCCCGCTACCGGCTCGGTCCGGCCGTCGCCGAACTCGGCCAGCTCACCTTCCACCAGCGCGGGTTGCACCTCGCCGGGCCCGAGCTGGAGCTGCTGTCCCGGCGCACCAAGGCCACCGCCGACCTGGCGATCCGCAGCGGCGCGCACGCGGTGATCCTGGTCGGCGGATCGGTCCGCCCGGACACCGGACTGGGCCTGCGCCGCCCACTGCACTCCACGGCGCTCGGCAAGGTCCTGCTGGCCTGGCCCCGCCCGGGCGAGACGACGCCCTCGACACTCGGCCCGCTGGCCTCCTTCACCGACCGCACGATCACCGAACCGGCGCTCCTGGAGGAGGAGTTGGCGAAGGTCCGGACGGCCGGGTACGCGCTCAACGACGGCGAGTCGACCGCCGGGGTACGGACGGTGGCCGTGCCCGTCCTGGACGGCGCCGGGCAGGCGCGGTTCGCGCTGGCGGTCCGTTCGACGCCCGCGCACCTCACCGACGACCGGCTGGACTGGTTCCTCGGCCACGCCCGCGGCTGCGCCGACGCCCTCGCCGTCCTCCTGCTCCCGCCGGACCAGCGCGGCTGACGCTCCCGGCACGCCTTCCACTCCACAGGGACGCGACGAAGCAGCGGGCCGCCCGTCCGTGTCCAGGACGAGTGGTCCGCTGCTTCGACCGGCCGACGCTCAACCGACCGGCGGCAAGAGGCCGTTGGCGACCGGCTGCCAGATCGGGCGCCAGACCGGCCGTCCAGATCCGCCGTCAGATCCGCCGTCAGGCCGGAACCAGCCGTCAGACCGCGGCCGGGGTGTACTTGTAGCCGACCCGGCGGACCGTCACGATGGTGTCCCGGTAGGCCGGTCCGAGCTTGCGGCGCAGCCGGGCGACGTGCACGTCGACCGTCCGCCCGTCCCCGACATGGCCGTAGCCCCAGACCGCGGAGACCAGGTGGTCCCGGGTGTGCACCCGCTGCGGGTGCTCGGTGAGGTGCGCCAGCAGCTCGAACTCCAGGTAGGTGAGGTCGAGCAGCCGCCCGTCGACGTAGGCGTTGCGCCGCTCGGTGTCGACGGCGATGCCGCGCCCGGCCGGGCGGACCGGACGGACCCCCGCCACGGTCTGGCCGGCGGGCCCGCCGGTCGTCGGCTGCGCCCCGTGGGCCGGGTGGGCCCCGGGGAGCGTGTGGGTTCCGGGCTGGGCGGCGGCCCCGACGCCGGCCGGAGCCCCCGGCAGGCCGACGACCTGCGCCGCCGGGCCCTCGGTCGGCACCAGCACCAGGTACCCGACCATCGCGCCGCCGTTCACGCCGCCGAACTGGATTCCGTACTGGGCGAGCAGACCCTGCGGCAGCGCGCCCTGCGGCAGGGTGGCGACGACGGCCGCCCCCTCCGGCAGCGCGGCGAGCAGCGACTGGGGCACCTGCGGGACGGTCACTCCCGGCTGCGCGGCTGCGGGTGCCGGGACGGTCGCCGGACGGGTCGGTCCGACATGGGCCGGGCCGACGTTGGCCGTTCCGGCGTGGGTCGGTCCGGCATAGGGCGGACGGGCCGCCACCCCGGGCCATCGGTCGGACAGCGACGCCGGGGGGACGGACGGTCCCGCGGCCCCGGACGCGCCGGGACCGACCGGCGCGGTGGCGGGGACGGAGGAGACCGGCGGGACGGAGCGGACCGCGCGCAGGTGCGGGGTCGCGGTGGGCAGGGGCAGGGTGGCCGTGGAGGAAGAAGACATGGTGTGCCGCTCATTTCGCGCGTGACGGACGGGGTGGAGTCGTCTGCGCGTCGACCGGGCGTACTGCCTGGGCTGGACCGGAACGAACCGGATCAGCGGGCGGAGGGCCGGGACGCGCTGGGCGAGCCGGGACACGTTTGATCGAACAGGTGCGGCTGCCGGGACGGCCAGAACGGCTCGAGGTCGAGGCGACCCCGCCGGCTGTCCACGGCGCGGCTCCCGCACCGGTTCCACCGTCCGGTCCGTCCACCCGCGCGCATCGCGGGGGCCGACCCGGCCGTTCGGGTACGGCCGACGATGCCGGGGGTGGTGCTGGGGCAGACGATGTTCACTGGTGGTCTCTCCGCTGGGCGGGTCCGGTTGGTCGGCCGCGGGCACGCCGGACGGGCGCTCCGCTACGGCCTGGTCGACGGGTTTCGGCGGTGCGTCGGACGGTGGACCGAGAGGGCCGGGTGGGCCGTCAGCGCCGGGGACGTACCGGGAAGGTCGGGAAGGTCAGGCCGGTCAGCGACAACACGCGCTGCAGATCAGCGCGTGGTCGATGTAGCGGCGGACGGTGAGCGCCGGATCGGCGGCACCGGTCACGGCGACGCCGGGCATGGGGGCACCGGGCAGCGGGGAGCCGGGCACGGCGGTGGTGATGCGTCGTCGGCCGACGGTCATCCTGCTGCCCTCCCCCTCGTTCTCCACACGGCGGCGCACCGTTGACGGTGCCCGCCGACGATGCCTCGCCGGTTCGTCGAAGGCCGTCCGCCGGTTGCAACGCCCGTACGAACGGGGCGTTTCCGGCGCCCCCGACGGCATGGCCGGGCGGCCTTCGTCCACAGAGCCTTCCACGGCCGGGCCGGTCTAGGCAACCTTCGGCGCAGTGATCGTCCACGATGCGGACGGTGGAATGAGACGGCGGGCGGAAGGGGCAGGTCGGCGCGCTGACCTGCCGACTCTTCGCACGCCCGTCGTACGGCGGTCGCCCAGCCGTCCTTCACCCGTTGTCGAGCCGGAGCGCGGGCCGACCCCGGCCGGAGCCGGACCTGCTCCGACCGGACCGAGCCGGGTCCGGCCGGGGCCGAGCCGCCCTCAGGCGCCGACCGGGGCGCGGCGGTGCCGGCCGGCGGCGGCGTGCTCGACCAGCGCGACGAGCAGGTCCTTGCCGTCCTGCCGCAGCCGCGCGTCGCAGAGCACCACCGGGATGTCCGGGTCGAGGTCGAGTGCCTCGCGGACCTCGTCCGGAGAGAACCGCTCGGTGCCCTCGAAGCAGTTCACCGCGACCAGGAACGGGATGCCGCGCTGCTCGAAGAAGTCCACCGACGGGAAGCAGTCGGCCAGCCGCCGGGTGTCCGCGAGCACCAGGGCGCCGAGCGCGCCGCGGGCCAACTCGTCCCAGACGAACCAGAACCGGTCCTGCCCGGGCGTGCCGAACAGGTAGAGCGCGAGGCCCGGCCGCAGATCGATCCGGCCGAAGTCCATCGCGACGGTGGTGGTGCGCTTCGCCTCCACCCCCGAGGTGTCGTCGACCGGGCGGCCCAGCTCGCTGAGCTCCTCCTCGGTCCGCAACGGCCGGATCTCGCTGACCGATCCGACCAGCGTGGTCTTGCCCGCGCCGAAGCCGCCCGCGACCAGGATCTTCACCGCGACGGCCGGACCGCCGCGCCAGCGCGGGTCGTTGGCGTTCGCCGGGTGGGACGCGGTGCCGTCCGGATCGGGCACGGTGCCCTCCGGGCGGGGGCGGGGGTCAGAGCGCACGGAGTCCATTGATCACGTCTCGCAGCAGGCGCTCGTCCGGCAGCTCGGCGAGCGGAACGGGTCGGGTGACGCTGATCAGCTCGGCGTCGTAGAGGTCGCCGAGCAGCACCCGCACCACGCTGACCGGCAGGTCGGTGTAGGAGCCGAGCTCGGCGACGGAGAGCGGCTCGCGGCGGCACAGGGTGAGCAGCGTCTGGTGCTCCGGGTCGAGGACGTGCGCGGGCACGGCCCCCGCGACCGGCCCGGGATCGACGGCGGTGACCAGCGAGATCAGGTCGAACAGCCCCTCCTCGACCGGCCGGGTGCGGCCGCGGGTCATCGAGTAGAGCCGCACCACCGGGCCGGCCTCGTCGTCGAACCAGCGGTCGTCGACCGGGGTGCGCGGCCGGAACAGGTCGACGTCGGGCCCGTCCGGGTCGACCTCGCCGTCCTGGCCGTCCGGGCGGTCGGCGGCGTCCGAACCGCCGGTGCCGGACGGACCGCCGACGCCGGAGGAACCGCCGCTGCCGGACGGCCCGGCCGTACCCACCGGCACCTGGGGGCCGTCCGGCGTCTCCGGGCCGTCCGGCTCATCCGCCTTCGGATCCGCCATCGGACCGCTCATCTCACCGGCGGGGCGGTTTCGGTGCGCGGCTCGGCGGCCATGTGCTCGCCGACCCGCTTGACCAGCAGCGCCATCTCGTACGCGATCTGGCCGATGTCCGCCTCGGCCTCGCTCAGCACGGCCAGGCAGCTGCCGTCGCCGGCGGCCGTGATGAACAGGAAGGCCTCGTCCAGCTCCACCATGGTCTGCCGGACGCCGCCGACCTTGAAGTGCCCGCCGGCGCCCTTCGCCAGGCTGTGGAACCCGGCGGCGACGGCGGCCAGGTGCTCGGCGTCCTCGCGGTCGAGGTCGCGGGAGGCGCCGGTGGCCAGGCCGTCGTTGGAGAGGATCACCGCGTGCCGCAGGGCCGCGACGCGCCCCACCAGGTCGTCCAGGAGCCAGTTGAGGTCCCCTGACGACTGCATCGACGTGGTCATGAATCAGTTCCTTCCGCTGGAGCGGGTGGTGCGTGTGGTGCAGGTGGTGCGGATGAAGCGGGTGGTGCGGGTACGGCGGTGTCCGGGGTCCGGCGGACCGGCTGCCCGGGCGGTACCCGCCGGACGAGCGGCGCCCGGCCGGTGTCCCGCGGCGCGGGCAGCGCCGCCGGGGCGGGC
>NZ_LFVW01000224.1:0-16839 GCF_001182915.1 Kitasatospora sp. MY 5-36 | reverse complement strand
CGGCCGCCAGGGGCGCGAACGGCCGCCGGTCGCGGCGGAGTCGGCCTCGGCGCGGTCCGGCCCGACACCGCGGACCGAGGCGGCCAGGGCGAGGGAGCCGGTCAGGACGAGGGCGGCGCCCAGCACCAGTCCGAGCGCCGGGCGGGCCGTCGCCGCGATCACCCCGGCCAGCAACGGGCCGGTGACGTACAGGAGTTCCTCGGCGACGGTGTCCAGACTGTAGGCCCGGCGGCGCAGCCCGGGATCGGACAGCAGGGCGCTCCACCGCGCCCGGGTGACCGGGCCGAGGGGTGGCGCGAGCACGCCGGCCGCCACGGCGAGGGCTAGCAGGACGGGGTACGGGACGCCGGGGCGCCAGGTGGCGGCGGCCAGGCCGAGCAGCACCAGCGCGTACCCGGCCGCCATCGGCGGCAGTGTCCGGCGCGGGCCGTGACGGTCGACCAGCCCGGCCCGGGCGGGTGAGAGCAGCACGTTGGAGGCGGCGAACAGCGCCGTCAGCCAGCCGGCCCGGGCGTACGAGCCGGTCGTGGCGGCGACGGCCAGCAGGAGCGAGAGCGGGACGACACCGTAGGAGAGGCGGCCGGTCAGGGCCGCGCTGAAGAGCCGGACCGCGCCGGGGGTGCGCAGGACCGTCGCGTAGGACGAAGACATGGAGCGGTTCCTCTGGAGCTGGCGCGCGCCGCGCGCCGGTGGACCGGGACGCCGAAGGACCGCACCACCGGGGTGCGGTCGCCGCGCGGGGCCCTAGTCACGGAAGAGGAACACGGGGCCATGGTAGGGCACGTCCGTGCGGGGGCCGTCCGTTCGGGGGCACGTCCGTGCGGGCGCCCGTCCGGGACGTCGGCCGCAACGGCTCCCCCGGCCGGGCTCCGCGCCGCCGGCCGCAACGGTGCGGAACGCCGGTATCGGAGCGGACGTTGTGTCATATTCGTTGTGACCAAGGAGAGTTCACCGCTCCTCCCGGGTTCCGGCGGGCTCGCCGGAGCCCCATCAGGGTGCGGTCAGCACCATGTCAGCGAGCCGAGGGAGCATGTGCGGAGCGGGCCCACCCGGTTGTCCCGCGTGCGCCGATGACCCGAGGGCCGCACCGCGCCCTACCCGGAATGGAGTGTGCGACATGTCGAACCCCTTTGACGACGCGGACGGGACCTTCCTGGTGCTGGTGAACGACGAGGGCCAGCACTCGCTGTGGCCCGCGTTCGCCGAGCGGCCGGACGGCTGGGCGGTGGCCCTGGCCGAGGGGCCGCGCGAGGAGGCGCTGGCCTACGTCGAGGCCAACTGGACGGACATGCGCCCGCGCAGTCTGCGCGAGGCCTCCACCGCCCGGGCCTCGTAGCGGCGACGTCCGATCCATCCGAGGAAGGGCCCGGCCTGCCCGCGTGGCGGCGGCCGGGCCACGTCGATTTCTCCCTCATCGACACGGAAACGGGGACCTTCATCGTGCAGAGGATTCACTTCACCGCAGCCGACCTCGCCAGAACCCGACTGAAGAGCACCATGGGCCCGCTCGTGGAATCGGCCTTCGCCTGCGACCTGCTGGACCGCGGCGTGAGCGCGCCGTACGCCCGGTGGCGAAAGCAGGTGAACGAGCGCCTCCCCCGGCGGCCGGTGCCCCGCCCGCGCAGCCGTCCCGAGCACGACGTGGACTCGCTGCTCCGGCAGGCGCTGCGGTACGCGGAGGCGCCCGACGCGCCGCCCGAGCCGTCCGGGCCGTTCGACGCGTCCGAGGCCGCCGAGCTGCCGCAGCGGCCCGGGGCGGGCGTGGACGCCTGCCTGCTGGAGGCCTGGCAGCTGGCCGTGGCGCCGTTCTGGCAGCACCTGCACGCCTACCTGGTGGCCGAGTGCGAGGCACGCGGCCGGATCGTGATGGCCGGCGGGGTGGAGCTGCTGCTGTCCACCGCGCACCCCCGGATGACCTGGCGGGCGCCGGTCCTGGAGATCCCCGGCGGGCCGGACCAGGACATCCGGCTGGGCGGCCGGGGCCTGGTGCTCACCCCCTCGGTGTTCCTCAACCACCGGCCGGGCCTGGCGATCGACGCCGAGGGGCCGGACGCGCAGGTGGTGCTGGTGTTCGCGGCCCCGCCGCACGCCCGCAAGGGGGCCCAGCTGTGGCAGGAGCGGGACAGCGGCTCGCGGCCGCTCGGCGCCCTGGTGGGCCAGACCCGGGCGGCCGCCCTGCGTACGCTGCGGGCGAGTTGCACGACCAGCCAGCTCGCCGACCGGCTGGGCATCTCGGCGGCCAGCGCCAGCCAGCACGCGGCGGTGCTGCGCCGGAGCGGGCTGATCACCACCCGCCGGGTGCGCAACACCGTGCTGCACTCGGTGACGCCGCTCGGGATGGCGCTGCTGGACGGCGGGCCGGTACGGCCGGCGGCGACGGGCTGCGAGCGGTCCGAGCGGCCGGCCCGCGGGGCCCGGCCGCGGAGCGCCCCGCACCTCCTCGCCTCGTAGGCACAGCGGGCTGGACCCCCGGCCGCCGTCCGGTGCCGGGGGTCCTCGCCCTTCCCGCCGTTCCGGGATCAGCTCCGCGGCCAGGCCCGGAACTGGCGCAGCCCGTACAGCAGCGGCCGCGGGTGGTGGCGCCGTACGACCCGGCGGATCTCGCCGTAGACGGTGACGTGGTCGCCGACCCGCTGGGCCAGCACCACGTCGCAGTCGGCCACCGTGTGGGCGTCGCGCACCAGGTGCGGGCCGGCCGCCTCCGGGGCCTGCTCCCAGGGGAGCAGCTGGAACCGGTCCGGGTTGCCGGAGGCGAACAGTTCGGCGGTCCCCTGGGCGTCCTCGTGCAGCAGGTTGACCGCGAACAGGCCGCTGTCGGTGACCGCTTCGAGCGTGGGACTGCCGTCGCGCAGGCAGACCAGGAGGGTGGGCGGGTCGAGTGAGACGCTGCACACCGCGGAGCAGGTCATGCCCCTCGGGGCGCCGTCGGGGCCGGTGGCGGACACCACGCTCACACCCGTGGGGAACCCGCTCATCATGGCCCGGAACTCGTCGGGGGTGGCTCCCGCCGTCCCCACGGCTCCGGACGCCCCGGAGGCCCCGGCCCGAAACCGGGCCCGGTCGCCCGCGTACTCGGTCATCTCGCACCGCTTTCTGTCTCGACGGACTCCACCGGCGCCATGGCCGTCGCGCTGATCCCCTCGGCCGCCGGGCGGCCCTCCATCCGGTCGAACAGCTCCAGCAGCGGCCCGGTGGCCGCCGTGGTGACCAGTGCCATCACCACCAGTGCCAGGACCAGCGGCGCGGGCAGCACCCCGGAGGCGAAGCCGGCCTGGAGGACGATCAGTTCGGTGAGGCCGCGGGTGTTCATCAGCGCGCCGATCCGCCGGGCGGTCCGGGGCGGCTGGCCGCCGATCCGGGCCCCGAGGTAGCCGCCGAGGCCCTTGCCGAGGAAGCCCAGCAGGACGGTGCCGGCGATCAGCACCCCGGAGGTGGCGGAGAAGGCGCCGGTGAGCACGGTGACCCCGGTGACCACGAAGAAGGCGGGGGTCAGGAACTGCCCCGACCGGGAGACCGTGGACCCCACCCGGGTCCACGGGCCGCCGTCGTCGTGCGGGACCGCCAGCCCGGCCAGTGCCGCGCCGAGGATCGACGTCATGCCGAGGTGTTTCATGGCGAAGGCCACCGCGAGGGCGGCCACCGCGACCAGGACCGCCATCGCCTGGGGCGAGCGGCCGCAGAGCCGGGACGCGGTCCGGGTGCCCAGCGCGTAGCGGATGGCCAGCGCGCAGACCACGCCGACGGCCAGGGCGCGCAGCGAGTGCAGCGAGCGTGCCGGGTCCCCGGCGCCCAGGCTGATCGCCAGGGAGAGCAGCAGCCAGCCGCAGGCGTCGATGACGACGGCGGAGGCCAGCGAGAGCCGGCCCGGGACGCCGTCGCTCATCCCGCGGTCGGCCAGGATGCGGGCCATCACCGGGACGGCGGTGATGGCCATGGTGACCGCGACCATCAGGAGGAAGGCCGGCAGCGGGGCGCCGCCGCGGGCCGCCCGGTCGCCGGTGAGCGCGATCAGCCCGACCAGCAGGCCTCCGGTGGCCAGCGGCGGCACCAGCGCCCCGACGGTGATCCAGGTGGTGGCGCGCCGGGGCAGCCGGTCCCGGCCGCGGCGCAGTTTGTGGGCGAGGCCGACCAGGAAGAGCACCAGGGCGGCCTCGGCGACGGTCTTGACGAGGTCGAACACCGGCCCCGGCAGCACGGCGTCGAAGGCGGGCCGGCCGGCCAGGGCGATCACGGCGGGCCCGGCCAGCAGGCCCCCCGTGATCTCCCCGATCACCTCCGGCTGCCGGAGACGGCGCGCGACTCTCCTGCCCGCCACGGCGATCAGCAGCACGACGCCGAGGACGGCGGCCGCGTGCACGACGCGTGTCAGGAGCTGGAGGACGTCCATGACGAACGGGCCCCTTTCCCGGGATCGTGGTCAGCGCATCCGGGCGAAGTAGTCGTACGCCTTGGGCAGCGTCGCGACGAGCCGTTCGGTCTTCTCCCGGATCTGGGCGAACTCCCGTTCCGCGGCGGCGCCGTCGGAGAGGTCCAGGGCCGGGGAGTGCGCCACCTCGATGCCGCCCATGCCCAGCAGGACGCTCATGTAGGAGTACGGCGGCAGGCCGTGGTAGTAGGGGAAGACCGTTTCGGAGTCCGGGAGTTGGGCCTTCCAGAGTTCGAGCCGCTCGGCCAGCGAGTCGGGGATCTTCCGGGTCTTGGTGTCCCGCCAGTACTGGGTGTCGGTGCGCTTGGCGGCGACGTAGTGCAGGACCAGGAACTCCCGTACCCCGTCCATGACGTGGGCGACGGCCCGGTTGTAGAGGTCGCGCCGGACCGGGTTCCAGTCCTGCGCCGGGAAGTACTTGACCAGTTGCTCGATGGCGTGGTGGATGAAGAAGATCCCGGTGGACTCCAGCGGCTCCACGAAGCCGCTGGCGAGGCCGACGGCCACGCAGTTGCGGGACCAGGAGTTGCGGCTGCGGCCGATCCGCATCCGGATGTGGTTGGCCTCGACGTCGGCGGCGGCGGGGCCGACGAAGGCGCGCAGGGTCCGCTCGGCCTCCTCCGGCGAGAGGTAGTCCTTCGCGTAGACGTACCCGGTGCCGACCCGGCCCATCAGCGGGATCGTCCAGATCCAGCCGGCGTCCTGGGCGGTCGCGGTGGTGCAGGGCAGCACGCCGCGCTTCGCCATGTCCATCGGCACCTGGAGGGCGACGGCGCTGTCGTTGGGCAGGGTGTCCTGGTAGGAGATGAACGGCTCCTCCAGCGCCTTGTTCAGCAGCAGCCCGCGGAAGCCGGTGCAGTCGATGAAGAGGTCGCCGGTGAGCTCGCCGTGCTCGGCGGTGCGCAGTCCGCTGATCCAGCCGCGGTCGTCGAGCCGGACGTCCTGGACGTCGTCGACGATGCGCTTGACGCCTCTGTCGGTGGCGTACTGCGTCAGGTACTTGGCGAGCAGCGCGGCCTCGAACTGGTAGGCGTACGGGAACTGGGTCTTGCCCTGGTGCTCGGACATGGTGAGGCCCTGCATCTCGTCCGCGCCCTCGTCGAAGGGCTGGTCGATGAGGGCGCCGTCGAGGTGGCGGGGGCTGAGGCCGGCGTCGATGACCGAGGCCATCACGAAGCAGTCCTTGTCGAACCGGCTGGTCGGCCCCTGCTTGAGCCACCAGTCGGTGAGCGGGAAGCCGTTGACCGAGCGCATCTGCTCGAACGGGTGGTAGAAGTAGTGGCCGGGCTCGCGCCAGTCCTCGAAGCGGACGGCGAGCTTGTACGTCGCGTTGCAGGCCGGCATCCAGTCCTTCTCCTTGAGTCCGAGGAACTCGAAGAAGTGGCGGATGTCGCTGAAGGTGGCCTCGCCGACGCCCACGGGGGAGATGTTGCCGGATTCCACGAGGGTGATGTCCACCCGGTCCTCGAACGCGGCCTTCAGGTACGAAGCCGTCATCCAACCCGCTGTTCCGCCGCCTACGATCACAACCCGGTCGAGCACTGGTGACTCCTCTTCGGTGGTCCACGTGTTTCCGGCAGGGGAGGTGCCGGATACCGGCCGAGGTGGCGCCGTCGGTCGTCACCCCGCTGGTAGAAGCTGAGGGCGGCGCCACCAGAGAGTGACTCTAGGCATCCTCGTAAGGTCCGACCAGGTCATTTGGCACTGGTCGAAAGTCGCAGGTCGGGTTGACCCGTACCTGTCGGACCATTCGAACGCCTGACTGACCATCAGCGAGGTGTCAGCGCAGGTCAGCCACACTGCTGTGGCCAGATCTCCCCCGAGACGGAGCCACTCATGACGCAGCAGAGGCAGATCCCGCAGTTCGCCGTCGTCCCCGGCGCGCAGGTGCACGGCGTGCTGTCCGGCAACGAGAAGCAGACCGTCGACCTGGTCGCGGCGACCTACCGGGTGCACGGCGAGGGGGACACGGTCAACCCGCCGTCGTACTTCCTGCGCTTCCCGGACCGGCCCAGCTCGCGCATCATCGCGCTGCCGGCCTCGGTGGGCGGCGACACGCCGGTCGACGGGATCAAGTGGATCTCCAGCTTCCCGGAGAACGTGGCCGCGGGCCTCCCCCGGGCCTCCGCGGTGCTGGTGCTCAACGACCCCGCGACCGGCTACCCGATCGCCTGCCTGGAGAGCTCGATCATCAGCGCCGCCCGCACCGCCGCCTCGGCCGCGCTCGCGGCCGACCGGCTCTCCGCCGGCCGGCCCCGGCCGCGGCGGGTCGGCTTCATCGGCACCGGGCTGATCGCCCGGCACATCCACACCTATCTGGCCCGCACCGGCTGGGAGTTCGACGAGGTCGGGGTGCACGACCTGTCCGCCGAGCACGCGGCCGGCTTCCGCTCCTACCTGGAGCGCGCGGACCCGGAGCGGGCCGACCGGGAGCAGGGCGGCGCCTCGCCCCGGATCACCGTGCACGGGAGCGCCGAGGAGCTGGTCCGCGCCTCGGGCCTGGTGGTCCTGGCGACCGTCGCCGCGAAGCCGCACCTCACCGACCCCTCGTGGTTCTCCCACAACCCGGTGGTGCTCAACGTCTCGCTGCGCGACCTGGCGCCCGAGGTGCTGCTCGCCTCGGCCAACGTGCTGGACGACGTCGAGCACTGCCTGAAGGCCGAGACCTCCCCGCACCTGACCGAACAGCTCACCGGCAACCGGGACTTCATCGACGGAACGCTCCACGAGGTGATGGCCGGAAAGGTCCGGGTGCCGACCGACCGGCCGGTGGTGTTCTCGCCGTTCGGGCTCGGCGTGCTCGACCTCGCGGTCGGCCGGTACGTCTACGACGAGCTGGCCGCCCGGGGTGAACTCGCCGTCGTGGACGGCTTCTTCCACGAGCTGGACCGCTACGGCCGGGGCGCCGGGCAGTCGTAGCCGCACCTCCGACTTCCCATGGACAGCTCAACCCGCCCCCTGTAGCATTCTTCTGACAGGTCGACAGATACGGGCCCGCCGTCACGGTGCGTCCCCGTCGGCCCGTCCCGGGTGGCGCGGCGAGGCCGCACCCCCGCCTCCGAGCCGGGCGCCGGATCGCTCCCCCGTCGATCCGGCGCCCCTCCGGGTGTCATGCACAGGGCGTGTCATACCATCCGCCCCCGGCCGCGCCGCCCGGCTGGTATCTCCCGGTCCGCACCGGCGTCGCGCAGACTCACCTGGACGGCTCGGAAAATCATGGGGTGCTGCTGTGGAAATCAAGCTTCTCGGTCCGCTGCTCCTGTCGCACGAGAACGTGCACTACACCATGGCGTCGAAGCGGACCAGCGTCGTGCTGACCCTGCTGGCGACCTCACCGGGGATCCCGGTCCCGTTCGACGAGATCGTGGACGAGTTATGGGGCGACCAGCCGATGGCCAATGCCCGCAACGCCCTCCAGGCGAATGTCGGCCGACTGCGCCGGCTGCTGGAATCCGTGACCGGCCGCAAGGGCGACGAAACCCTCCGCACCGCCAACGGCGGCTATCTCCTCGACGTCCCGACGGACGCGATCGACGCGCACCGTTTCCTGCGGCTCGCCGACGCGGGCGGCGATCTCGCCCGGCGCGACCCGGACCGCGCCATCGCGACCCTGGAGGAGGCGCTCGGCCTGTGGCGCGGCGGCGCCCTGATGGACTCCTGCGACGGGCTGCGCTGCCGGATCCGGGCGGCGCACCTGGAGGAGCGCCGGATCAGCGCGTACGAGGACCTGACCGCCGCCAAGCTCGCCGTGGACTCGGCCCGGGTCCCGGTGTCCGAACTGCGGCAGCTCGCCGTCGAGCACTCCGAACGGGAGCGCCTGAGCGAGCTGTTGATGCTCGCGCTCTACCGCGACGGCCGGCAGGCCGAGGCGCTGGAGGTCTTCCACAGCACCCGCCGCCGGCTCGCCGACGACCTGGGGCTGGAGCCCGGCCGCGCGCTGCACCACGCCTACCAGGCGATCCTCCGGCAGGCCGACCTGCTCGGCGAGCCGCGGCGGGTGCTCGACTTCGCCGGACCCGTACCGGCCTGATCCCGCTCGGCATATGCCCGTTCCGGAAAATCCCGGAATACCGGTTTCCGATCACCGGCCGCGCCGCGCATTCCCCCCTCCCGACCCCCGTCCCGTTCCGGCCCGTTCACGCCGCTTCCGACTGTGGACGGTCAAGGATCACTCTGTTAGCGTGGCGACCGCCTTGGATTTTTCCTGGTGGCTACGCGAGGAAGTCGGAATCGCGGACGGGGGCCCAGTGGACGTTGAGTTGAGGCATGCCAAGATCGTTACCACCATCGACCGGCTGGGCAGCATTTCCAGAGCCGCCGCCCAATTGAGCCTTCCCCAATCGAGCCTCACCGCACAATTGAAGCGGATCGAAAGAGCCGTGGGCGGCGAGCTGTTCGTACGGACCAGAACCGGAACCATTCCGACCGCCTTGGGGGAAAGGCTCATCCCGATTCTGGCCGAACTCGTCCAGCACGCGGACCGGGTGATCGCCGAGGCGGCCGCGCACTTCTCGGAGGTGTTCCGGTTCGGGAACGCCGAGTGGACGCCGCCGTCGCTGCGCAGCGCGCTCAAGTCCGCGCTGCCGGTCAAGGAGGTGCAGACCGAGACGCTCAGCCCCGACGCCGCCATCGCGCAGGTGTCCCGCGGCGCCCTACACGCCGCGATGGTGCCCGGGGTCGCGCTGGCCGCCTCGGCCGAGGCGGACGAACCCGCCCTGGCCAGCACGGTGATCGTGCGGGAGCCCGTCTGGGTGGCGCTCCCGCACGACCACCACCTGGTCGGCCAGGAGGCGGTGAGCCCGGCGCAGCTCGCCTCGCTGCGGTGGGTCCGCTACACCCGCGACCACTGGTTCCACCCGATCGAGAAGCAGCTGTTCGCCGCCGTCGGCCGGGCCGACCTGGAGGTGCTGCACTACGTCGACGGCCACCACGAGGCGATGAACTGGGTCCGGGACGTCCGGGCCGCCGCGCTGACGCCGCCCACCGGCGTCACCCGCGAGGTGCGGCTCGTCCCGGTCTCCGTCGCCGAGGGCACCGACATGCTGCTGGTGTGGCGCAGCGACTCGGTGACCGACGACATCCAGCGCAGACTGCTCACCACGCTCCGGCGCTACTACTGCGAGTACGCCCGCACGATTCCCGGGTACTGGTCGTGGGTCATCCGACACCCGGACCAGTTCGCCGAGTTGGAGTCCTTCCTGCCGCCCCGGGTGCAGTGGGGCGGGGCCGGCCGGGCGGGCCCGGAGTGGTCCGGGCCCGGGGCCGGTCACAGGGTGGCGAGCGCCTCGGCCGGCGGCGTCCGCAGGGCGGCGCCGGTGGCCGAGACACTGGCGAGGGCGGTCAGCGCCCCGACGAACCCGACGATCGAGAGGTAGATCCAGACCGGTCCGCGGGGCAGCCAGGAGCCGTCCAGCGCCATCCGGAAGGGGGCGAGCGTGGCCGCGGCGACGAAGGTGCCCAGCACCGTGCCGACGATGGTGACGAGCAGCGACTCGATGCCGGTCATGGCCAGGATCTGGCCGGGGGTGGCGCCGACCAGCCGTTGCAGGGCGAACTCCCGGCGGCGCTCGGCGGCGGCCACCACCAGGGTGTTGACCAGGGAGATCACCGCGTACGCGATGATGCTGCCGGCCAGCAGGTAGTCCACCCAGGCGCCGACCCCGTCGCCGCCCTGGCCGGCGGAGAGCGTGGTCTGGAGGTAGATCAGCGCGGTGGACAGCCCGGTGGCCAGCATCACCGGGCTGACCGCGCCCGCGATCCGGATCCGGCGGGCCCGGGCGTTGTCCATCGCCAGGTCCCCGGTCAGGCCGAACAGCGCGCGCAGCGGGCGGTGGAACACTCCGGTGAGCACCTTGGTCAGCCCGGGGCCGAGCAGGGCGATCCCGCCCGCCCAGAGCATCGCCGAGGGGCCGGCCGTACTGGCGGCGACCTCGCCGTTCATCACGGTGCCGGTGACCACCGCCAGCGCGGTGCCGCCGGCCAGGCAGAGCACCGCGAAGGCCAGCCGCGGGCCGCTCAGCCAGCGGTGCTGGAGGCGGGACTCGGCGAGCGCGTCGGCGGGCCGGGAGAGCGCCGCCCGCCGGGAGGCGATGAAGGCCGCGGTCAGCGCGGCGAGCATCGAGGTGCCGCCCGCGGTGACCATCGGGATCCAGCCGGCGTGGTAGGTGATCCCCTTCGTGACCACGCCGCTGGCCGCGATCTGCTCCAGCATCCACCCGCCCGCAAGGTAGCCCGGGACGAGGGCGAGGGCGACGGCGACGAGCGCGACGACCAGGGTCTCCACCACGATCATCCGGCGGAGCTGGCCGGGCAGGGTGCCGATCGCGCGCAGCAGCGCCATCTCGCCGAGCCGCTGCTGGACCACCAGGGCCAGCGTGGAGCCGACGATGAAGACGGTGACCATCGCGGCGATCCCGCCGAACACCGCGGACATCGAGATCAGCCGGCTGGCCGCCTGCTGGGTGCCCGGCGGGACGGCCGCGAACGGGGGCACCCGGTGGCGGATGCCGGTCTCCATCAGGCCGCCGCAGGCGGTGAGGATCACCGCGCCGAAGAACAGCGCGACGGTGGAGGCGATGAAGCTCGTCCTGCGGAACCGCAGGGTCTGCAGGGCCAGGGCGAACATCAGCGGGCCGCCTCTCCGCCGCGGGCGACGGGGGCGCCGGAGGCGACCGCCGTGCCGGAGCCGTCGGAGCTGTCGCCCCAGGCGCCGAGCCGGGTCATCCGCTCGGCGATGGTGTCGGCCGAGGCGCCGCTCAGCTCGTCGACGATCCGCCCGTCGGCCAGGAACAGCACCCGGTCGGCGTAGGAGGCGGCGACCGGGTCGTGGGTGACCATGACGGCGGTCTGCCCGTCGTTGTGGACGGCCTGGCGCAGCAGCCGCAGGATCTCCACCGCGGTGCGGGTGTCCAGCGCGCCGGTCGGCTCGTCGCCGAAGAGCACCGCGGGCCGGGTGATCAGGGCCCGGGCGATGGCGACCCGCTGCTGCTGGCCGCCGGACAGCTCGCCGGGCCGGTGGTTGCTGCGCGCGCCGAGGCCGACCTGCTCCAGCACCCGCTCGACGCTCTCCCGGCCGGGTCGGCGCCCGGCCAGCCGCAGCGGCAGGGCCACGTTGTCGGCCACGCTCAGCGCGGGCAGCAGGTTGAAGGCCTGGAAGATGAAGCCGATCCGGTCCCGGCGGAGCCTGGTGAGCTCCTTCTCGCTGAGCCCGGCGAGTTCCATGCCGTCCAGCGAGACCGAGCCGGAGTCCGGCCGGTCCAGCCCGGCGGCGCACTGCAGCAGTGTGGTCTTGCCGGAGCCGGACGGGCCCATCACCGCGGTGAAGGTGCTGCGGCCGAAGCCCACCGACACGTCGTCGAGGGCGACGACCCGGTTGCGCTCGTTGCCGTAGCCACGGCAGACGTTCCTCAGTCGCACGGCATCGTCGATGCCGTGCACGGTGGCGGTGGTCATGGCGACTCCGTGGGTGACCAGGACGGATGGGACGGGATGGCGCCGGACGGCGCGGATGGAACGGGTGGGACGGGTGGTTCAGAGTTCGTCGACGCTTCGCAGCAGGTCCTCGACCGATGCCAACCTGGCGGTCAGCGCCCGCAGTTCACCCCGGAGCGCCTTCTGTCCGGTCAGCGTCTCCTCGGCCAGCTGCCGGTAGGCGGCCATCGCGGCGGCGTCCGCGCGGTGCCGCTGGAGGGTGAAGTACGAGACGATGCTGACGCTGATCCCGCCGATGACGATCAGTGTGATGACGATGGCGATCACGCCGCCGCTCATGAGGGTCCCTTCTGTTCCTTCGGGCGTCGCGCCTTCCTCCGGGCGGCGCCTGGTTCAGGCGTCGCTGCCTTCGGGCGTCGCGTTGCGCCCGTCGACCTGCGCCCGGTCCTCCCGGAGGGCGGCGATGACGGTGTCGACCGTGACGCGGATGTCGAACGGAGTGAGTTCGAAGAACTTCATGGCCTTGCCGTCATCGGAGAGCTCCAGCGCGCCGGCGACCAGGCCGGCGTGTTCGAGCCGCTCCAGGTGCATGTAGAGCAGCGGCCTGGACATGCCCAGCCGCCGGGCCAGTTCACTGACGTGGACCCGGCCCTGCGCCAGTTCGCCGATGATCCGCAGGCGCTGGGTGTGCCCGACGGCGGCGAGCAGGGCCAGTAGTTCCGCGCTTGTCGGCACCCCCACCCTCTTCCTCCTACCTGAAAGTTGAGACTGACAGGTGTTGGCGAGCACTGTCAAGCCGATCAACGACCGTCAGTTGCACGTCAGTTGTCCGTCAGCGCGGGCGAGAAGAATTCAGATCATCATCTGTCGCACCCACCCCCTCACCGGGAGGCGAAATGCCCAGCACCGCGGTCGTCACCACCGAACAGCGCGCCCAGATCAAGGAGATCGTCTGCGACATCCTCGAACTGGAGGCCGACGAGGTCACCGACACCAGCCGGTTCAAGGAGGACCACAACGCCGACTCGCTGGGCGCCATCGAGATCCTCTCCTCGCTGGAGCGGACCTTCTCGATCGAGATCGACCAGGCCGAGCTGATCCGGATGGTCAACCTGGACGGCGTCGTCGCCGTCGTCCAGGAGAGCCTGTCCAAGTAGCCCGCCGCAGCGCCGAGTCGACAGAACGGAGTCAGCAATGGTGGGCAGCGGAGACCGGGAACCGCGCCGGGTCGTCATCACCGGGCTGGGCGCGGTCACCAGCATCGGCACCGGGGCGGCCGAGTTCCTCGGCGGGCTCCGCAGCGGCCGCAGCGGCGTCAAGCCGATCACGTCCTTCGACACCACGGGCTACGCCCACGCGAACGGCTGCGAGATCGACGACTTCGACCCGGCCCAGTGGATCGAGCACGGGGATCCCGAAGAGCTGGGCCGGGCCAGCCAGTTCTCCGTCGCGGCGGCGAGGATGGCGGTGGCCGACGCGGGCCTCGCCCTGGAGGAGCTCCGCGCCAGGCGCGTCCTGGTCTCGGTCGGCACCACCGACGGCGAGTCGCGCGACCTCGACGCCCTGACGGAGCACCAACTCCACCACGGACCCGAAGGGTTGCCTGCGGTGGTGGCCCGCCGGTCGGCGGCCGGCCTGCTGTCCAGCAGCGTGGTGCGCGAACTGGAGCTCACCGACGTGGAGGCCGTCACCATCGCGACCGCCTGCGCCGCGGGCAACTACGCCATCGGCTCCGGCTTCGACGCGATCCGTTCGGGCGAGGCGGACGTCGCCCTGTCCGGCGGCGCCGACGCGGTCTGCCGCAAGACCTTCACCGGCTTCTACCGGCTCGGCACCATCGCGCCGGAGCTGAGCCAGCCCTTCGACGTCGACCGCAAGGGCATCCTCACCGGCGAGGGCGCCGGCATCCTGCTGATGGAGAGCCTGGAGTCGGCACTGGCCCGCGGCGCGGGGATCTACGCCGAGGTGCTCGGGTACGGGCTCAACTGCGACGCCCACCACCCGGTCGCGCCGGACCGCGACAGCCTCGCCGCCTGCATCGAACTGGCCCACCGCAACGCCGGGGTGAAGCCGGAGGACATCGACTTCATCTCCGCGCACGGCACCGGCACCAAGGCCAACGACGTGACGGAGGCGGGCGCGATCCGGCAGGTGTTCGCCACCCCGCCGCCGACCGTCTCCATCAAGTCCATGCTCGGCCACACCATGGGCGCGGCCAGCGCCCTCGCCTCCGCCGCCTGCGCGCTGGCGATCAAGGAGGGATTCATCCCCCCGACGATCAACCACCGGCAGACCGACCCGGAGTGCGGCCTGGACCCCGTCCCCAACCGGGCCCGCCCCGCCGAGGTGCGCATCGTGCAGAACAACGCGCTGGCCTTCGCCGGCAACAACGCGGTGCTCATCCTCGGCGCGTACCGAGCGCACCCGGACGCATGAGCGCGCCCACCCCCCGGCTGCGCAGGGCCGCCGAGGGCCCCGACCCGGTCCGGGTGCTGCTGCTGCACGGCCTGGGCGGCAAACCCTCGGTGTGGAGCCCGCTGGTCCGGCGGGCCGGGGCCGCCTTCGAGCTGTGGGACGTCGAACTGCCCTGGCGTGCCCAGTCCGAGGGCGACGGCTGGGGCGCCCGACCCGACCCCGGCCGGTTCCTGGTCGAGCTGCTGGACGAGCGCTTCGACGCCGTCGTGGCCCACTCGTACGCGGCGAACCTGGTCGTCGAGGCGGCCGCGGCCGGCCGCACCGCGCCCCGGCCGACCGTGCTGATCAGCCCCTTCTACCGGCCCAGCCCCAAGGACTTCGACTGGTCGGTGATCTCGTACTACCTCAACGACTTCCACCGCGTCTTCGAGGAGGCGCTGGAGGTCGGCGAGACCGCGCGGTTCGCCCGGTCCCACCGCGACTGGATGGCGCGCCAACTGCGCGACCAGGTCGGGCCGTACGGCTGGATGCGGTTCTTCGAGGCCTACCTGCGCTCCCCCACGCTCGACCTCGGCGCCGTCGGCTCGCCGCTGCTCGTGCTGTCCGGGCAGCGGGACACCGCCGCCCGGCCCGAGGACGGCCGGGCCCTCGCGGCCCGGGTGCCCGGGGCGCGGTACGAACTGCTGCCGGGCTGTCGGCACTTCCCGATGGTCGAGCGGCCCGACCTGGTCACCCGGCTGGTGTGCGAGTTCCTGCGCGCCGCCGCGCCCGGGGCGCCGCACGCCGACGCCACCACCCTCTCACCCCAGGAGTTGCCATGACCAGCAGTGCCCCCGCCGCCGACCCGACCACGCGGGTGCGGCTGCGCCCCCGCTACGAGGGCTCGAACATCTGCACCTGGATCGGCTTCAAGCACGTCAACTACCTGGTCGAGGAGGCGGTCTACGACCACGCCCGGCAGCACGGGTTCCCGCCCGGGGAGCTCTTCGAGCGGTACGGCCTGGGCGTCGACCTCACCGATCTCGACACCAAGATCCTCACCGCGCTGCACATCGACGACGTGGTGACGGCCACCGTGCGCCGGCTGCCCGCCCAGGACGGCGGCGGGCTGCGCCTGGGCGTGGAGCTGACCGTGGAGCGCTCCGGCGAGACCGTGAAGGCCGTCGCCGCCAAGGCCAGCGTCCACCTCCGCTCCGACCCGCGCGGCCACGCCGTCGCCGAACCGCCCGCCGAGCTCGTCGGGCTCACCGTCGACCGGCTGGGCGCGGGCGCGGCACCCGTCCCGCTGGAGCCCGGCACCGACCCGCTCGAGCAGCTGACGGCGGGCCGCAACGCCTTCGGCTGGGCGTGGCGGATGCCGTACTTCTACTGCCACTTCACCGAGCGGGTCCAGATGTCCGGGTACCTGCGGCAGATGGAGGAGGTCGTCGACCTCTTCCTGGCGGACCGCGGCGTCTCCATCAAGACCCTGCTGGACGAGCAGGACTGGATCCCGGTCGTCCCGCACTCCCGGATCACCCTCCTCGACGAGGCGCTGATGGAGGAGACGCTCTACACCGTCTACACCGTCGAGAGCGTCTTCAAGCGGCTGACCTACACCGCGCGGATGGACGCCTACGTGCTGCGCGACGGCGTCCTGGTGCCGACCGCCACCGGCCGGATCACCCACGGCTGGGCGGTGATCGAGAACCGCCGCGACTGGAGCCTGGTCGACTTCGACGACCGGCTGACCGACGCCCTGACCGGCAAGGCGGGCAAGGCCCTCGGCCGGGGCCGGGCATGACGGCGACCGACAGCCGGGCCCGGGCCCGGCCGGCCGGCCCGGACCGGGCGGTGCCCGAGCCGGTGTTCTCCGCCTGGTCGGCGGTCTCGCCCTTCGGGGTCGGCGCGCAGGCCTTCGGCGCGGGGCTGCGCGCGGGCACCGGCGCCGTCGCCGCACTGGACCGCACCGCGTACCCCGGCCCCTACGAACAGGCCGCCCTGGTACCGGACTTCAGCGCCGCCGCGGCCCTCGGCCGCAAGGGCACCAGGACCATGGACCGGGTCACCGCGCTCGCCGTGCACACCTTCGGCACCCTGCTCGACGGCTGCGGGCCCGGCCTGCTGGACCGCCCCGAACGGGTCGGCCTGGTCCTGGGCACCGGCTCGGGCAGCGTGCAGAGCATCATGGACTTCACCAGGGACTCGCTCACCGGCGACCGCCCCTACCTGGTCGACCCGGCCAGGTTCCCGAACACCGTGATGAACCGGGCCGCGGGCCAGTGCGCGATCTGGCACGGCATCAAGGGCCCCAACAGCACCATCGCGGGCGGCTGGTCGGCCGGCCTGCTCGCCCTCGGCTACGCCGCCCGGCTGTACCGCGGCGGGCACTGCGACCGGGTGCTGTGCGGCGCCGCCGAGGAGTACTCGGTCCAGCGCGCCTGGCTGGAGTGGCACAGCGCGGGCGAGGACGGCCGGACCCCGCTCGGCGAGGGCGGCGTCGCCTGGCTGCTGGAGTCCGCCGAGCAGGCGCGCGCGGCGCACCGCCCGGTCCTGGCACGGCTGCTCGGCACCCGCTTCCGCGCCTA